>QNFJ01000121.1 GCA_003646305.1 Gammaproteobacteria bacterium
CGAAGAGTAACCCGTACCGAAATCATCCATTGAAAAGCGAACACCCCGCTCCCTCAGCTTCTCCATTTTAATAATTACCTCCTCAATACCATCGATCACCATACTTTCGGTAACCTCAAGAAACAGCATTGAAGGATTCAGCTTCGTCTCATCAAGGATTTGAATAACCTGTTCAATAAAGTCATCCTGAGCAAATTGTTTCGGACTAATATTGACCGCAACATGTTGGCCTGGCTGACAAAATAGTCCTTTCTCCTGCCACTGATTTATCTGCTGACAGCTCTTACGTAAAACCCATTCTCCCATCGGTAAAATCAGTCCTGACTCTTCCGCTACAGGAATAAATTCTACGGGAGAGACCTCCCCCCATTCAGAATGCTCCCACCTCAATAGAACTTCTAGCCCCACACAGTGCCCATTCTGGTCAATTTGTGGTTGGTAAAAGAGCTTCAACTGATCGTTTCTAAGCGCCCAACGCAAGTCTTTTTCAAGTCGAAGCCGCACATCTGCCGCCACCTGCATATCGGGCCGATAAAAACTGATACGATTACGACCCCGCTCTTTGGAACGATACATCGCGCTATCAGCATGCTTGAGAATATCTTGCTCATCAGGATCAGACTCGCCTGAAAATAGACTGATACCAATGCTCACCGAAATATGATGTTCGTGCTCATAAAGAAAGAACGGCGCACTCAGCGCAGTCTGCATTTTTTCTGCAACCCCTCTGGCTTGCCCAGCAGCAACTTCCTGGTCTGTATTGAGCTCTGACAGCAGCACCACAAATTCATCCCCACCCAGACGCGCAACAGTATCCTCCCCTCTCACCTGCTCACTCAATCGCTGACCAACTTGCTCCAGGAGTGAATCACCCACCGAGTGGCCCAGTGAATCATTGAGTGTTTTAAAATGATCCAGATCCAGAAACAGCAACGCTGCGCTACATTGATGCCGCTTAACAACAAAAACCTCATGCTCTAACCGATCCAGCAATAAACGGCGATTGGGTAATTTTGTTAATGGATCATAAAAAGCAAGCTGCTCAATCTCTTCCTCGGCCCTTTTTTGCTCGCTAATATCCCGGGCCATCCAGGTCACCTTCCCGGTTCCTGTATTAGCCTCTCGTTCCAGTACAGCTGTTCGGCCTTCAAAGTGCTTCCAGCCACCCAAAAAATCGAGCTGGTATTTCACAACCTGGCTCTTTCCAGTCTGGAGCGTTTTATGGATGACCGTCATCATTTCTTCAGCCATTTTAGCGGGGGTCACCTCGCCAACTGTTTTCCCTAATAACGACTCTCTATGGCTATATAACATTCCCGATTCGGCACCATATATTTCCAGATAGGTCCCTTTCTCATCGAACACAAAACCTAAGTCAGGCAGCACCGCATTAAAGGCGCTGAGCCGTTCGTGACTGGCATTAAGCGCTTCTCGTAATGCGTACTGTTTGGTTACATCATGAAATACAAGAATAACCCCTTTGAGAACACCATCTTCACCAACAATAGGTGCCGCGCTATCGGCAATTTGATATTCAGTACCATCCTTGGAAATCAAAGAAGTGTGGTTAGCCAAACCCATGATTTTTCCACTCATAATCACTTTTTCTACAGGGTTGTTTAACGTGATTCGTGTTTGTGTATTGATGATATGGAACACTTCATACAAGGGCCGCCCATAGGCCTCCTCCGCACACCAGCCCGTTAGCACCTCAGCAACAGGATTTAATCGTGTTACCCGACCTGCGACATCTACTGCAATCACCGCATCACCAATGGAGTCAAGTGTGACCGAAAGATGCTCTTCACGTTGCTTAATCTGCTCAACAGCATAAACGCGCTCAATGGCTAGCCCACACAAATGGACAAACCGATCAATCATCTCGAGCTCTTTTATGCTGGGCATTTCACGCTGGGGATAGTAGACCGCAAATGTTCCTAAAACAGCACCGTCAGCACTTTTAACTGGCGTTGACCAACAAGCGGCTAGGCCATGTTGCTTCGCTAAAGAACGGTAATCCTTCCAAAGCAAATCTGTTTGAATATCGGAAACAATAACCCTTTCTCCCGAAAAGGCGGCTGTACCACACGAACCGACATTCGGGCCTATTGATATACCGTGAATCGCCTGATTATATGCCTTTGGTAAACTGGGGCCGGCACCAAACATTAGCTTCCCCTTTTCCAAAAGCAACACTGAACTAATGCCACCTTTGTCCACTATCAGGCTATCAATGCCTCGACAAAGCACCTCCAGCGTTTCCTTCAAAGATGAGCCTGATGCAATCATTTCCAGCACCTTTCGTTGAACCGAAAGTATTGCTTCCACCCGCTTACGCTGTGCCTCTCTTTGGTAGTTGGTTAATGCAAAAGAGATATCCAACGCCATCTCACATAGCAGCTCAACAACTTCCTGCGTAAAGTAATCAACACTGTCAGCATAAACGTTAAACGCGCCAACCACTTCGCCATCCGCTGATATGGGGAATGCACCACTAGACCTGATGCCGGCCTCCTGTGCAGCATCTCGCCAGACACCCGCACCTGTAGATTGCAAGAAGTCATTTACAACCACATGATGATTTTCTCGAATCGCTTTCCCTGTTGCACCCCGTCCTTCTGGAATTTCAGGGTTAACGGAAACCACTATTTTAGAGAGGTACTGCTCAACTAACCCTTGGCTGACTGCCGGCTTAATCAGGCCAGAAGATGGGTCAACCAACCCAATCCAGGCAAGCTTAAAACCACCCAGTTCGACTGCAATCCTGCAAACCTCCGCATACAATTCCTCTGCACTGCGGAGACGAACAATGGATTGGTTTGTCTCACTCAGCACATTATAAAGGGCCGTTTTTGTTGTCAGTGCTGTATGCGTCTCAGAAAGCTGGCCGGCCATCTGATTAAAAGCCTGCTCGACCTGAATTAACTCCCGCGCACCCACCAATGCAACTCGGCTTTCAAAATTGCCCGAAGCAAGCCCCTGACTGCTCACTACAAGCTGTTGTAAAGGCCTGCTCGCCATTCTATGAATAAAAATAACGAGAAGAATGGAGCCAATCAGACTCACCAGGAAACTTAATATATTTTCCTGAATCAGCCTCTGCCATACCGCCGATTTAGCTCGGCTTAAATCATATTGCAGATAAAGTAAGCCTGTTTCCTTCTCTCGAAGAGAATCCCCGACAACCGAGAAATCAATCGGATAAACGGCTGAAATCCTGTTCCTGTCTGAAGTGAAGGTGATATCGGCAACATTATCTAAATAAGCTTTTTCAAGCAGATTCGCTTCAAACTGAGGGAAGACCTCTTTTATCCCCCGCCCTTTCCACGCCAAACGAATCGAGAAAACAATGTTGTGACCTCTATCCAGTAACAACAGATTGCTCACATCGCCGTTCAATCCCAGGGCCAAGATCTGATTTTCAGCATGTCGTGGTTTACCTTCTCTGTATTCAGTCTCCAGAACACTTTGCAACCGAAACATTTCTCGTTTCACCACATCAAGCCCCTGCGATTCCACCTCCACTTCAAGAGCCCTGTACTGATAGGGAGTAAGAATCACCACAGAGCCGACGTATAACAACAACACGAGGCCAAAAGCACCCGTGCTCAGCGAGATATTCTTAAGAAAATTCATTGGATAAACGCGTCACTAATGAGTGCATCAATCTGTGGTTCCTTATAAAGTAAGTCCTTTTCAAGCATCATGGAAACCAGCTCCTTAACAGTCTGCTGTAGTGGTGATGTCGGCCCAAATACCAACTTTCGGTTTGCCAGCAGACCTGGCAGCACCATCCCTTTATAACTCTCTGCAAGTTCGTCTTGCGTTATTGCAAGACGTGGAGCGATTCTTTTAATCGCTTCTTGCGGATGGCTGCGCAGGTAGTTGAGCGCCTTAAGCTGTCCATCCACCAAAACCTGTAGTGTTTTAGAGCGATGCATTAGTAACTCTTTACGTGTCACAAGAACATCAACTATTTGTCCAGAAATCTGGCTACTATCAAATAATACGTTGGCGCCTTCATTTATTAATTTTGTTCTCATCGGGTCAAAAGTGACAACCGCATCGACTTTACCCTGTTTATAAAGCTCATAATGATTATTCACCGTGGCGGTGGTAATCTCGACGTCTTCTGTAGAGAGCCTGGCAACCTCAAGTACATGCGCCATAACAATTGCACCAACCGCACTATTTTCAACCGCAATGCGATGACCTTTTAGCGCGAAAATATCTTTAATAGAAGGTTTTGCCAGTAGTGCATCAGCCCCATTAGAGATATCCAGAACAAGGATCACCCTCAAATCAGGCTCCGTCTGCAGGAGGGTTAATGTCTCATCCAGCGTCAATGCGGCAACATCCAGAATACCGTTACGAAAAGCGCGTAACACATCGGTTGCAGAAGAGAGCTCTACGAGACGAATCGGGCTTTTTTCAAAATAATCTAGATCCCGTGCCAAATACAGTAGTTCATAGCCGGGCCAGAGATTGGTCCCAACACGAAGTGGCTTTTCAGGTTCTGTCGTACAGCCCATTAAAAATAAGCTGATTATTGCACCTATAATCCATGTGCCCTTTCCCAAAAATTTAAACATGCTGACTGAAAATCCTTTTAAAAACCTGCACCTAGTATAGGCATACACTCATGACAATAAAAGTAAGTCGTTTCTGCCTCTCATAATCGATTGTTATGCACACCAGTAACTTTTTTGCGCTGCAGCATACAAACACTGTTTTGCGATCTTTTTAATCACTCCCTTTCACTATGAATTTATTAGTGAAAATAAAATAGGCCATTTTTCTTACAATCTAATAACAACCCTCAAAAAGGAGGGTCTCTCGCGGTTCTAGCAGACCTTATTAACAAAGTTATCCACAGAATTTGTGGATAAAAATAGATTCTCTTTTCTTTTAATGAGTTAGACTATTTTTAGATAAAAACAACGAGATATTCGGGCAGCCAAAACTAAGCTTTCTAGCAAAAAATTGAACATCATCCTCAAAATCGCAATTCCGGTTCCGCTTAACAAAACCTTCGACTACCTACCGCCAAAATCGGTCGATTTGAGGCGGTTAAAACCGGGGGCTCGCCTCCTAGTCCCTTTTGGCAGGCAGACCCGAACCGGCTATCTTCTCGAAGTTACCTCAACATCTGAAACAACCATTGAAAAACTCAAACATGCTGAGTTGCTGCTCGATGAGCAACCTCTTATTTCAGAAAAGGAGCTGGCACTACTTCGCTGGGCAAGTTATTACTATCATCACCCTATTGGAGAGGTGGTTGGCAGTGCATTTCCCGTTGCCCTCCGTAAAGGGGGCAAAGCCGAACTACCGCCTATCAGCAAACTGGTATTAACTCAGTCCGGCAGCAATACACACCAAGCAGAACTCTCACGCGCACCACGGCAGGCAGCGCTGATACACCTGCTACAAAACAACCCTCCAGGCATCTACATCGAAGAGCTCAACCGGCTTGAGTGGAACTGGCGCGATGCCGCACGTGGCCTCTCAAAAAAGGGGCTCGTCACAACGATTGAAGTTGCCACTTCTACTGAATCGCTGCCTAAAATCCCACCACCCCTGCTCGCACTTAACAAGGAGCAGGAGCAAGCTGTTTCTGCTGTCTCAAATAGTTTCGGCCACTTTAAATCTTTTCTGCTCGAGGGCGTTACCGGTAGCGGCAAAACCGAAGTTTATCTCCGCCTCATACAGGCACTGATTGAAAAAGGGCAACAGGTGATGGTGATGGTGCCCGAAATATCACTGACGCCACAGCTTGAGGCACGTTTTCAGGCGCGTTTTCCGATCCCTATTGCCACCTACCATTCGGGTTTAAGCGAACAGAAGCGATTACACCACTGGCTCCGCTTTCAAAAAGGTGACTGGCCGATCTTGCTGGGGACGCGTTCTGCGGTTTTTATTCCAATGAAAAACCCGGGAATGATTATTGTTGATGAAGAGCACGACAGCTCATTTAAACAGCAGGAAGGTTTTCGTTTCTCTGCCCGGGATATCGCGATTGTCCGCGCACAACGGCTAAATGTCCCCATTCTTCTAGGCACAGCAACCCCCTCACTTGAAAGCTTGCTAAATTGCCAGCGAAAACGCTACCAGCACCTCCACCTGACAAAGCGAGCTGGTAATGCTTTACCCCCAAAGCTACATCTGCTTGATCTGCGAAACAAAAAACTCGAAGAGGGACTTTCACCCGAGCTAATAAAAGCGATCAGGCAAACCGTTGAACGGGGCGAGCAGGCATTGCTCTTTCTAAACCGTCGAGGTTTTGCCCCCACCTGGATTTGCCATAGCTGCGGCTATACCGCTGATTGCTCCCGCTGCCACGCTCGAATGGTCTTTCATAAGCACCATAACGTGCTCCGCTGCCATCACTGCGGCAAAGAACAACGCCCCACTCAACGCTGTCCAAAATGCCGCCAGAGCGACCTGCAGCCTCTTGGAATTGGGACGGAGCGAATTGAGCAGGTTCTCAACCAGCTCTTCCCCAGGCAGCGTATCGCCCGCATTGACCGCGACACAACACGCCGCAAAGGAGAGCTCGATAAAATTCTTGAACAGGTTAACAGCGGAGAGATCAGCATCTTGCTCGGCACGCAAATGCTTGCCAAAGGCCACCACTTCCCCAACGTCACGCTGGTCGGAATACTCGATATAGACCACGGGCTGTTTAGCTACGATTTCCGCGCCAGCGAAAAGATGGC
>QNFJ01000122.1 GCA_003646305.1 Gammaproteobacteria bacterium
CAATTTTGGAGAGGGGCCGAGGATTTACCGCGAATTTCTTGATGTTGACGTTGTCGTGCTTAAAACGACACCGATGGATAAGCACGGGTATTTCAATTTTGGTATATCGAATACATTTGGCAGAGCCTGTTGTGATGTAGCGAAAAAGATTATCGTCGAAACTTCAACGGCGATACCACTTTGCTATGGTAGTGAAAACAGCGTCCATATTACCGAGATTGACGGCGTTATTGAGGGTGATAATGCACCCCTGTTTGAGCTTCCAAGTGCGGCTATTACTGATGTCGACCGCAAAGTGGCCGACCTGATTGTGCCATTAATCGAAGATCGTAGCTGCTTGCAAATTGGCATTGGTGGTATGCCTAATGCGGTTTGTTCAGCACTGGCCCAATCGGATATTAAAGACCTTGGGATTCACACGGAAATGTTTGTCGATGGGATGATTGATCTGGTCGAGGCAGGAAAGGTGAGTGGGGAATATAAGCAGACCTATCGTGGCGAAATCACCTACACGTTTGCGCTGGGGTCACAAAAAACCTATGACTTTATCGATGGTAACGAAATTTGCGTCAGCCTGCCGGTAGATGAAACGAACTTGCCCAGTAAGATTGCAGCGAATCGTAATGTTGTTTCGATCAACAACTGTGTTCAAATTGACCTGAGCGGGCAGGTTGCCTCTGAGAGTAGTGCTTATAGGCAGATATCGGGAACCGGAGGGCAACTTCAGTTTGTACGGGGTGCTGTGGAATCAGAAGGCGGGAAATCCTTTATGTGTCTCTCCTCTCGGTTTGTTGATAAAGCCGGTAACCCGGTATCGAGAATTGTTCCGGGGCTTGATCCGGGAACCGTTGTTACAACACCTCGTACTGACGTGATGTATGTGGTGACAGAATATGGGATTGTGAATCTGAAAGGTAAAAGTATTACCGAAAGAGCTTTGGCGCTTATCAGTATTGCACACCCTGATGATCGTGAAACACTAATGAAACAGGCAGCAGAAAGCCGGATTATTTCACGCCATTACTGGTAGAAAATTATTAACCACGAAGTCCACAGGGTGCAGTTAACGCTTTAGACTGCTCTAATTGTCGCAGCCATGTGGGCTTTGTGATGATAGGCAAATGGAAGAGATATTCATGACGTACAAAACGATTAAATTTAGCAAGCAGGAAAAAATAGCGACTATCACGCTAAATGACCCTGCAACGCGCAATGCGATTACCGATCCGATTCTTTTAGAAGAGGTTAAGGTCGCCTTGCGAGCAATTCAGGATGATCAGGATGTTTCGGTTTGTATTTTAACCGGGGAAGGTAAGGGCTTTTCGTCGGGAGGCAATGTTAAAGATATGCTTAACCGTGAGAAGATGTTTGCGGGTGATGCGCTAGAGCTGCAAAACAACTACCGAAACGGGATACATAGTCTTTCAAAACTTCTCTACTCATTCGAGATTCCAACGATTGCAGCGGTTAATGGCGCGGCGGCGGGAGCCGGTTTTGATCTGGCACTGCTGTGTGATTTACGGATCGGTTCTGAGAGAGCGACTTTCACTTCATCGTTCTTAAACCTCGCGGTCATTCCTGGGGATGGTGCTTCCTGGTTATTGCGCAAAACAGTAGGTGCACAGCGGGCAGCAGAACTGGTGTTGACGGGGCGTACGGTTAAAGCAGAAGAGGCGTTGGACATGGGATTGCTGCTTAAGCTGGTTAAGCACGAAGCACTGATGGATTCTGCTCGTGAACTGGCGGCCGTGATTGCCGGAAAATCACGAGAAACTTTGATCATTACCAAACGGCTACTGAGATCAACCGATTCATTGGGCTATGAAGATCACCTCAATCTTTGTTCAGCCAATCAGGGGATGCTACATCGCGCAGCACCTCACGAAGAGGCGTTGAAGCGTTTTTTTAATAGAGAAAAAGAGTAGTTCTTTCGGGCTGAATGTTTCGGATAAAAGTAGGAAGGTGCTTCTCCATCCTGTTTGATATAAAAGGCCCTGCGCACTTTTGAGTACGTAGGGCCTTTTTATTTGATTACTAAATATTAATCACACCATGTTGTAAAAGAGTCAACCTCTTCACGGCTGGTGCGGTATTGATTAACGGCCTGTTCATTGTCTGGATAGCCCAATGAGAGACCGCAGATCAGGTCGAATTGATCCGAAACGCCAAGCTTTTCTCTGACCAGATCAGGGTAGTCGCTTGTGGATGCCTGAGGGCAACTGCCAAGTCCGTGTTCGCGTGCAGCCAGCATGACACTTTGCAGAAACATACCCATATCAAACCAGGAGCCTTTACCCATTCTTTTGTCGATAAAGAAAAAGAGGCTAACGGGTGCGCCAAAGAAGTGATAGTTTGCCAGCCCGGCTTCGATCCGTTTTACCTTGTCTTCACGGCCGATATCTAGTGCCTGATAGAGGGCCATACCGCATTCAAAGCGGCGGCCTTTAAAAGGTTCGACCCACTCTGCCGGGTAATAGTCGTAATCTGGATTGGGTTTGGTGTTGTTTTTTTGCGCGTCGAGAAAGGCGTCGGTGATGGCTTGCCTTGTTTCGCCCTGTGCGACAACAACTTTCCAGGGCTGGGTGTTTGTACCCGAAGGACTCCAGCGTGCTGTATCGAGCACCTTTGTAAGAACCTCTTTCGAGACTGGTTTGTCGAGATAGGCACGGGTGGAGATACGGCCTTTGATGGCTTCAGTTACATTCATGAGTTTTCCTGATATTGCTGGATCGATTATTCAAGTGAATTTTGACTTTATCACATGACTGAGTTTTAGATAAGCGCCATTCAACGCTGTCTTCATTATATTTTTTTATTTCAGAAAAATCGGGAATATTTATATTTTGAGCCAGATTGAATGGAAATATTGTGGAAGTCTAGCCCTGAAGTTAAATGGCAGCCTACGACAGTGACTTAGAACTCTGGTCTAAAAAATTCGATGAAGGCAGCGCTAAGTTCCAGTGGTTTTTCTTCGGCTAAAAAGTGACCACAATGAAGAAAATGCCCTTTAACATTGGTTGCTTTTTCTCGCCAGCAGCCCAAAACATCAAAACGCTGTTCAACAAAACCTTGTTTCCCCCATAAAATCAGCAGGGGGTTAGCAATTTTATGCTCCACGTCTTCACGATCATGAGCTAAATCAATTGTTGCAGCAGCTCGGTAATCTTCACAACTTGCGTGTATCGCTGCAGGATCCCGGAAGCATCGGCAGTATTGAGAAACCACTTCGGGCTTAAAAGCAAAATCCCTTCCACTCCAGCGTTTAAGCTTTTCGCGCACATAGTAATCAGGATCAAGACCAATCATATGCTCAGGAAGGCCATCGGGTTGAATCAGGAAAAACCAGTGATAATATCCCGTTGCAAAAGCCTGATCTGTCGCTTCGAACATTGTTAACGTTGGGGCAATATCGAGGACCGCTATTTTTTCGATTTGATCGGGATAATCCAGCGCCATACGATGTGCAACACGCCCACCTCTATCATGTCCTGCAACACTAAATTTCTCATAGCCCAGCTTTGACATCAATTGAACCTGATCTTTGGCCATTACTCGCTTTGAGTAGTTGCTATGATCTTTATTTCCAACAGGTTTCGAGCTACCACCATATCCTCTTAAATCAGGACAGATCACGGTGAAATAGTCACCCAAAAAAGGGGCAACTTGATGCCACATAAGGTGAGTTTGAGGGTAACCGTGCAGCAGTAACAAAGGTGGGCCATTCCCCCCAATTCTCAGGTTAATGAGTACATCATCAAGTTGTATTGTTTTCTGTCTGAAACGGTTGTCGAACATAACGCTTCACTCTGATAATCTGATAGGGAATAATAAAGACAATAACTTATGCGCTGACAATTGGACAGCCACTCAATTGGGAGAAAAGATGACCTATTTCACAAATGTTACACAATTAATTGGCAATACAGGTTTGTTGAAGCTAACTAAACTTGTCGATAGTGATAGTGCTGATGTGCTGATTAAGCTCGAGTCCAGAAATCCCGGTGGCTCTGTTAAAGACAGAATCAGTCTGGCGATGATTGATGTGGCGGAAAAAGAGGGGCACTTGAATGCAGGTGGAACCATTATTGAACCTACCTCGGGTAATACCGGTATTGGCTTGGCAATGGTTGCCGCAACAAAAGGTTATCGATGTATTTTAACGATGCCCGATACAATGTCTGTTGAACGCCGTAACTTATTAACAACATTAGGTGCTGAGCTCGTGTTAACGCCGGGTGCAGAAGGGATGAAGGGTGCTTTAGCCAAAGCAATTGAGCTTCATGCTGAGACAGAGAACAGCTTTATTCCTCAACAGTTTGAAAACCCGGCGAACCCGGAGGCGCACCGCAAAACAACTGCAGAAGAGATCTGGTCTGCAACCGATGGCAAGGTGGATGCTTTCGTTTGTGGTGTAGGAACCGGTGGAACCATTACTGGGGTCGGTGAGGTAATCAAGTCACGTAAGGAAGATTTTCAGGTGATTGCAGTAGAACCTGAGGAGTCTCCTGTAATCTCAGGGGGAACGCACAGCCCGCATAAAATCCAGGGGATTGGCGCAGGATTTATTCCTGGCAACTTAAATGTCGATATTCTTGATTCAGTTGAACAGGTCAATAGTGATGAGGCTATTGCAATGCGCGCAAGACTCTTTCAGGAAGAGGGGGTTTTTGCAGGAATTTCTTCAGGTGCGAGCGTTGCAGCAGCGTTGCGGGTGGCGAAAAAACTTGGAAAAGGCAAAACGGTTGTGACGATTATTCATGATACCGGTGAGCGCTACCTGAGCATGAATCTCTAATTTAAAGGTTTAGCGAATGAAACTGCGCTCCGTCAATATTAGTGGCATCAAAAATCTGGAGTTTAATGGCCGGATGGTTAAGAGTGGCATCGATAAAAAACCTGTGGAAGGAAGTGTTAAGCTCCTTAAAGAGGGTTTAGTTGGTGACAAACAGGCCGACCTATCTGTACATGGAGGCCTTGATAAAGCCGTTTACGTCTATTCGGTTGAACATTACATTTATTGGCAGGAAAAGCTTGATGTTAAAAAACTTCCTTACGGCCAGTTTGGTGAAAATTTCACCGTTGAATCAATGGAGGATAAAACTGTTTTGATCGGTGATATTTATCGAGTCGGCCGTGCACTGTTACAGGTCACCCAGCCACGAGTACCCTGCTTTAAACTGGGGATCAGGATGAATGATCCAATGTTTCCAGCAAGATTCCTTAAAAGTGGACGATATGGGTTTTACCTGCGCGTTTTAGAGGAGGGTTCTATTGAGGCGGGAGACCCTATTGAGTTGATTGAAAAAAGCCCTTCAGCAATGAGCGTTTGGGAAATTATGCAGATTATGCACACCGCATCTAAATCGAATCGCAATGACATTATGAAAGCACTGGCTATACAGTCACTTTCAGCTGACTGGCGTGGTGAGTTCGAACAAAAGCTTTCCTCACTTAGCTGATTTGCCGGTTTATTCTCTTGGAAACCCGATTTTTAAAAATCCCTCCGCCTGTTTCTCGGCCAGATATTTGGGCGCAGTATCAGCCGAAAAAAACTAAAGCATGGATTGAAGAACTACCAACCGCAAACCACGCAAAGGTGGCGCAACTTGTTGATGAGCGGCTGAGCCAGCTTAAAGCTGTGGAGGGTGATGCACTCGAGCGGTTTGAAATTCTGGAGCTTATGCGGCCCACTATCTATGAGCTTCTGGACCATCTAAGATGCAAGTCTGTGGGAGCCAGATTTCCACTTAACGATGAGAACGCCAAAATTTCAGAGCTCGCACTCTCCATCGCAACAGAATTAGCAACAAGTTACTGGTCTATTGCGCAATCTCTTGTGGACACACAGGTGAGCAGACGCCTAGGAAAGAAAAGTGCAATCATCGCGCAACGTACGTTAGTCAGTCTGGGGCAGATCCTACTTTTTCACTACCTTTATAAACGGGTTGAGCCAAAAGGAATATGGCTGGATATTCACCAAATATTCCTGACGTTTCATAAAGATACAAAAACAAAGGTCATTGATAAAACTGGGCGAAAACTACCCAAAACCTCATTAGTCGATTGCTATAAGCAACTTCTGATGCTGAGGCTTTCTGAACCTTATAGCCTGCTTCACTCAGAAATAACCGAAGTGTTTGTATCACTTGAGAAGTGGGCGGGAACCGTTAATTTAGAGCTGTTTGAGAAGGCTCCTATTCCAGATTTGCCCTATTGCCTAATTGACTATCAGAAGGATTCGCCCGCCGGCTGGGCCAGGGAGACAGATCAATTATCACCTGGTCTCGGTTATTTAGATAGAACAGCTTTACTGCGTCTACTTAATGACCACAAAGAGTTTGTTAATACAAATGTTGGGCGATATGACGCTGTGCTGATGAAAGGGGCTCAATTGCCACTCTCTCTCGGGTTAATTGAATATCTTGAACAACGCTGGAGCGGGCAGGAGCGATCCGTTGCAAAAATTTTTGGAAATAGACAATCTCGTCTGTTCCTGTTGGGGCTGAAGTCGATTCATCAAAGCCTAAATTCGAGCGGCAGCGGTGATGAAATAGTCCAGAGTGAATGGCTTGCTGAAACAGACAGTGACAGTAAGTTAACATGCAATTTTTTTGAACCAGAAAGAATCTCTTTGGGTCATCTCACTGCCTTTCGCAAAATTGAAGAGA
>QNFJ01000123.1 GCA_003646305.1 Gammaproteobacteria bacterium
TGAGTGAACAATATATTTTCTCTAAACTCGGTATCCCCGCACTGAACGATCGCATCAACAGCAATGCCTGATAGCTCGGCTAGTATGCTTTTATCTTCAGGTTGCAAAGTGAAGGGAACCAGTCCGGCACGCGTCGGCCAGACAGGGTGGCCAAACTGCTCAGCCACTTTGTAGCCGAAAGGGCTGGCGCCCATCTTAGGGATCGATAGCCCGCCGGTGGCAATGATAAGTGATTCTGTCTGAAAATGACCGCGTGATGTTTCAACGGAAAAGTGACCATCTTTTGATTTTTCCAGCTGTTTGATATCACAATTCAGGCGGATCTCAACTGCCGCTTTTTCGCATTCATCGAGTAGCATGTCGAGAATATCTTTAGCACTTTCATTGCAGAATAGTTGGCCATGATCGCGTTCATGGAAAGGGATCTGATATTTGTCGATGAGCGCGAGGAAATCCCACTGTGTGTAGCGGCTGATGGCCGATTTACAGAAGTGAGGGTTGTGGGAGAGGTAGTTACTGGCATCCACCTCGTAGTTGGTGAAGTTACAGCGCCCACCGCCTGACATGAGGATCTTTTTACCCGCTTTATTGGCGTGATCGAGCACAAGCACTTTGCGTCCACGCTTGCCGGCCTCAACTGCACACATAAGGCCGGAAGCGCTCGCGCCAATAATTAGAACATCAACACTGGTGGTTTTATGCAGCATCCTGTGAGCGCAGGTATTCTTCATAAGTGCCACGGAAATCGACGATGCCATTCGGTGTCATTTCGATCACGCGTGTTGCCAGTGACGAGACAAACTCACGATCGTGACTGACGAAAATCAGGGTGCCGGGATAGTTTTCTAGCGCCAGGTTTAATGATTCAATCGATTCCATATCCAGATGGTTTGTCGGCTCATCCATCAACAAGACATTATCTTTTTGAAGCATCAACTTGCCAAAAAGCATCCGTCCCTGTTCACCACCGGAGATGATTTTGACCGATTTTTTAATATCATCCTGTTTAAACAGGAGTCGTCCCAATGTGCTACGGATTACCTGTTCATCATCGGTCGGTTTGCGCCATTGCTGAATCCAGTCGTAGAGGTTCATTTCCTCTTCAAAATCAGCAGCATGATCTTGAGCGTAATAGCCCAGTGTTGCATTTTCTGACCACTTGATGGTGCCGGACGTTGGCTCAAGGCCACCTTGCAGACATCTTAGTAGGGTTGTTTTACCGATGCCGTTGGGGCCGATAATGGCGATACGCTCGCCCACTTGAATAGCGAGATCAAGGTTTTCAAAAAGTGGTGCATCAAAGCTTTTGCTGAGCCCTTCAATTTCTACAGCAGTGCGAAAGAGTTTTTTCTCTTCATCAAAACGGATAAAAGGGCTTTTACGGCTGGACGGTTTGATTTCTGCCAGCTGGATTTTATCAATCTGTTTGGCGCGCGAAGTGGCCTGTTTAGACTTTGACGCGTTCGCTGAAAATCGGCTGACAAAGGCCTTCAGTTCTGCAATTTGTGCTTTCTTTTTGGCGTTGTTGGCAGATAACTGCTCGCTAACCTGTGTAGAGGCAGTCATATATTCATCATAAGAGCCGGGATAGATGCGGATTTCACCGTAATCCAGATCGGCCATATGGCTACAGACACTATTGAGGAAGTGGCGATCATGCGAAATGATGATCATGGTGCAATTGCGTCTATTGAGGATCCCTTCTAACCAGCGAATAGTATTGATATCTAGGTTATTAGTCGGCTCATCGAGTAGCATAATGTCGGGTTCAGAGAATAAAACCTGTGCGAGCAGAACCCTTAGTTTCCAGCCGGGAGCGACGTTGCTCATCGGGCCGTAATGTTGTCCGGTGGGAATGCCGACACCTAAAAGTAGCTCACCTGCACGTGATTCGGCGCTGTAGCCATCCATTTCGGCAAACTCTGCTTCAAGCTCGCCCGCTCTGATTCCGTCTGCTTCAGTCATTTCAGGGTTCGCGTAAATGGCATCGCGCTCTGATTTAATTGCCCATAGTTCTTCATGCCCCATAATAACGGTGTCGAGAACGGTATATTCCTCGTAAGCAAACTGGTCCTGCTTTAACTTGCCGATACGTTCGTTGGGGTCTTTTGAGATATTCCCGGAAGTGGGTTCAAGATCGTTACCGAGGATTTTCATAAAGGTCGATTTACCACAACCATTGGCGCCAATTAGGCCATAACGGTTGTTATTACCAAACTTAACAGAAACATTTTCAAAGAGCGGTTTCGCACCAAACTGCATGGTGATATTTGCGGTCGATAACATAATTTTATTCTAGAATATTTGGGTCTGTTGATTAACGATTGCCAGAGCGGGTTTGTGGACGACGTTGTGGTGCCGCCGCCCGTTTGACGTTGCCATTTGCTTCGCCACCACCAGCGCCACCACCACCGCTACGGTTGTCAGAGCGGGTTTGTGTGCGACGCTGTGGTGCTGCTCGTTGGGAGTTGCCATCTGATTCGCCGCTTCCACCACTACGGTTTCTGTTCTTGCTATGGCTCTTTGCGTGAGGACGAGGTGCGTTTGAATTATTTGATGGTCCCCGTTTACCGGCCGGTTTTCTGGAAGGTTTTTGCTGACGTCCGCGCCCACGCTGAATCGGTTCAGCTTTAATGGTCGGATCAACCTCAAATCCTTCAATTACTTCTTTAGGAATCTCGCGCTTAATGAGTCGCTCGATATCCTTAAGTAGTTTCAGTTCATCGACGCAGACCAGCGACATCGCTTCACCTTCACGACCTGCGCGACCGGTACGACCGATGCGATGAACGTAATCTTCGGCGACATTTGGGAGTTCAAAGTTCACCACATGCGGTAGTTGGTCGATATCCAGGCCACGGGCGGCAATATCGGTGGCGACGAGAACGCGAACCTCATTGGCTTTAAAGCCGGCGAGTGCTTTTGTGCGTGCCGCCTGGCTTTTATTGCCATGAATTGGGGCTGAGGCGATGCCATCCTTATTTAACTGCTCAGAAAGGCGGTTTGCAGCATGTTTTGTGCGGGTAAAAACAAGCACCTGTTTCCAGTTATTCGAACCAATAAGTAATGATAAAAGCTCACGCTTGCGGCCTTTATCAACAGGGTGGATTAATTGGGTGACTGTCTCGGAAGCGGTATTGTGCCGTGCAACCTCAACCAGTTCTGGTGAATTTAAAAGGCCATTCGCAAGTTGTTTAATATCATTTGAGAAAGTGGCCGAGAATAACAGTGTCTGTTTATGCTTGGGTACGAGCGCAAGTACTTTACGGATATCATGGATAAAACCCATGTCGAGCATACGATCTGCTTCATCCAGCACTAGAATGTCGATCTTTGAAAGATTAATGGTTTTTTGTCCGACGTGATCAAGCAGTCTGCCGGGTGTTGCGACCAGAATATC
This sequence comes from Gammaproteobacteria bacterium, assembly GCA_003646305.1. Taxonomy (GTDB): domain Bacteria; phylum Pseudomonadota; class Gammaproteobacteria; order Methylococcales; family UBA2780; genus UBA2780. The sequence continues at coordinate 3,401 of QNFJ01000123.1, forward strand.
GATCCCCTGGCGGAGTTTTTGTATTTGAGGATTAATCTTTACCCCACCAAAAATGACAGTGGATTTTAACGGCAAGTGCTTGCCGTAATCACTGACACTTTCGCCCACCTGGGCTGCCAGCTCTCTTGTTGGGGTGAGGATTAGAGCACGGATGGCACGCGGCCCTTTTTCGGTTTTTCCGGACTCCATCAACCTTTGTAGCAGAGGCAGTGTAAAGCCGGCGGTTTTGCCAGTACCCGTTTGCGCGCCGCCCATAAGGTCCTTGCCGTCAAGGATCAGTGGGATAGATTGCTGTTGTATAGGAGTAGGGGTGTTGTAACCTTTTTCGGATACAGCACGAAGCAGTTCGGCGCTAAGGCCGAGCGATTCAAAAGACATATTTTGGATAATCTCATTTAGATCGGCCTACCCAATACAATGGTTTGGGACGGTCTAGGCGGAAGGTTATATTGGGTGTTTTGAGCTAAATCCGGAAGGATCGACGCTTTTAAAACAGGTGCAGACCGAAGTGCACTTAAATGATGCGGTGCATTATACCTGAGTTTTGGCAGAAATGGTTATGTAGGGTGTTTGAGGTTAAAAAATAGGTTAAACTACGTCTCGCTACATTTTCTACCCTGGTTCTTGTCATCAGAAGTTCTGTTCAAGTTTTTCTCCTGTTAATTTCCTCGTACGATTTGTAACATTTTTTATTAATTTTTTATTAAGAGGTAATTATCATGGCAACAGGTACCGTTAAATGGTTTAACGAAGCTAAAGGTTTCGGTTTTATCACTCCTGACGATGGCAGCAAAGATGTATTCGTTCATTTTTCTGCAATTTCTAGCGACGGTTTTCGTACTTTGGCTGAAGGCAGCCAGGTAAGCTTTGACGTAGAAGATGGTCCTAAAGGCCCTCAAGCGATTAACGTTCAGGCTTAAGCCAGATTTACAGTTTATCGCCATTGGCGATAAACTGTTGAACAAACCCCGCCTAACTGTGCGGGGTTTGTTCGTTATGAATGTTTTGTACGAGCCAGTTCCTGGTTCTGCAAAGCTAAAAATGGGAAATATGATTTTCCATTTTTAAGCAGAATATAAATGCTAGTGGCATTTAGTTCTGAGGGCACCTCCTTGTGCCGACCGGCTTTTCACTTCGTGAAAAAGTCTCATCATACGAAAATAGGAGCTCCAAAATGAAGAGAGTATTTGTAGGCAGTTTGCCAACTAGTGCCACCGAAGAGTCAGTAGAGGCTCTGTTTTCAGAGTTTGGTAAAGTACGTTCTCTTGAACTTATTAAAGATCTATTTTCAGGTGCTTGCAAAGGATTCGGCTTTGTTGAAATGGAAGGTCACGAAGCGCGTGCAGCCATTGCTGGCTTAGATGGCAAGTCATTTGAGGGCAATATTCTTAACGTTAAATTTGAAGAGCCTCGTGGCAACAAAGGTCGCAGAGGCCGCCGTTAAGATTATTCCGAGTAAGGTATAGAAAAGGGGAGACTGGCGAGCTTACCGAGTATGTCCCCTTAAACTAAGCCAGATTGAGAAGATACTAGAAGAAACAAAGCCACGGCCCATTGCTGAGCCGTGGTGCAAAAAGGGCGTTAAACGTTAACCGCCTGGGGGTTAACGTTTCCAGAACTGATTGCTAGCTTATTCATGGCGTTGATATAGGCTTTTGCAGAGGCAATAACAATGTCTGTATCAGAACCCTGGCCATTGACGATCCGCCCACCTTTTTCTAGCCGCACAATTACTTCACCTAGTGAGTCAGTTCCTTCGGTAACGTTAGTGACAGAATAGAGTAATAGCTCGCTGCTGCTACTTTCGATTGATTCAATCGCCTTGAATGCGGCATCAACGGGACCGCTTCCATCAGCAGCACCACTCTTCTCTTCACCATCAACCATCAGAGTGATTATTGCATGAGGTGTCTCACCCATTTCTGAGGAGGCTTTAAGCGCCAGAAGCTGGATTGATTCATCAACTGTTTCTTGATTGGCTTCAGTAATAAGTGCCTGAAGATCTTCGTCATAAATCTCGCGTTTTTTATCGGCTAATGTTTTAAATCGGCGGAAAACCTCATTGAATTCTTTATCAGATTCAATTTTGGTACCCAACTCTTCATAACGTGCACGCAACGCACTACGACCAGAAAGCTTGCCAAGTACGATGCGGTTTGAGGTTAGGCCAACATCCTGGGCCACCATGATCTCGTATGTTTCGCGGCTTTTTAAAACGCCGTCCTGATGAATGCCAGATTCATGCGCAAAGGCATTCGCGCCAACAATCGCCTTATTGGGCTGGATCGGAAAGCCTGTAATGCCAGAGACCAATCTGGATGTGGCGATAATTTGTGTTGCATCGATACCGGTATCACACGGGAACATGTCCTGGCGAGTGCGAACAGCCATCACAATCTCTTCAAGTGCCGCATTACCTGCACGTTCTCCGAGGCCGTTAATGGTGCATTCAACCTGACGTGCGCCCTTTAAAACAGCGGCTAAAGAGTTGGCGACAGCCATGCCGAGATCGTTGTGGCAATGTGTAGAAAAGATCGCCTTGTCTGAATTGGGAACACGCTCAATCAGGCTGCGAATTGTTTCCGCATATTGGTGTGGCAAATTGTAGCCAACGGTATCAGGGATATTAACGGTGGTTGCACCGGCATCAATCACCGCTTCAATGATTCGGCAGAGAAAATCGATTTCCGAGCGGCCTGCATCTTCGGGAGAAAATTCCACATCATCGGTATATCGGCGGGCACGTTTAACAGCGTGTACCGCTGCCTCAACGACCTCATCTGGACTCATCCCCAGTTTGACCTTCATATGAATCGGTGATGTGGCGACAAAGGTATGGATGCGCCCGCGTTTTGCCGGCTTTATAGCTGCGCCCGCGCGGTCAATGTCATGGTCGACAACACGAGCAAGTCCACAGATGGTGCTTTCAGTGACTGTGCGGGCAATACTTTGTACAGAATCAAAATCGCCATCGCTTGCGGCTGGATAGCCAGCTTCAATTACATCAACACGCATTTTTTCAAGCGCTTTGGCAATACGAAGTTTTTCTTCTTTGGTCATCGATGCGCCGGGGCTTTGCTCGCCGTCACGCAAAGTGGTATCAAAAATAATTAATTTTTCTTTTGACATGATAAAACTCTCAATCGGTCGTTCAGGCGGTTGCCTGAGAAATAAAACGGAAAACTAGAATAGAGGAGGTGTGATCGAATGTATGCCCATCAGGGCAGTAGTTTCAGGCAGGCAGGCGCAGACAAA
>QNFJ01000124.1 GCA_003646305.1 Gammaproteobacteria bacterium
AATAAAAAATGGTGGAGGCTGAGTGACACTTACACTAAAGAATATTGCCATAAAATAATCAATCATTAGCCTACCCCCTTTTTTTAAATAATAACCGCCACATTTTCACCACAACGGATCAGAATCTCTTTTTCTCACTAGCACCATTGAGCTTTGTTCTGACACCTTCCACCCTCCTGTATCAATGACAATTGTAAAAATTCCCCGTTAACCTAGTTGAGTGGGTATTATTTTATTCGCCTAACGATCGTTAGTTTGTTACTATTTTTAATATAGTCTCAGATTAATGCACAAATTAATTCCTCACTTTAAGGATAGTTTTATTATGGATTTCACCTTTTCTGAAGAGCACGAACTGCTCCGCAACACGGTTAGGCGCTTCTCCGAAACTGAATTAGCCCCTCTGGTTAGAGAGGCCGACGATAACGAAATATTCCCACGTGAACTATTCCCAAAATGGGGAGAAATGGGACTGATTGCAGCTCGCTACCCGGAAGCCGATGGTGGAGGCGGTTTTGATAAAGTTGCCGATTGCATTATTCGTGAAGAGACCAGCCGCGTTTGCCAGGCTTTTGCCTCTTCGCTTTCAGCGCACAGTCACCTTGGTATCTGGCCAATCTGGCGTATTGGAACCGAAGCACAAAAAGAGCATTACTTTAAACCGGCACTGGCGGGACAAAAAGTCTCTTGCTTTGGCCTGAGTGAACCTGATGGTGGCTCCAATATCCGCGCACTTAAGACGCACGCCAAAAAAGTTGATGGTGGCTATATCATCAATGGCAGCAAGCTCTATATCACCAACGCCCCAATGGCAGACTTTATGCTGCTAGCCGCGCGGACATCACCTGAATTAAGCGCAAAAAGTATCAGTCTGTTTATTATCGATCTGCCTTCAGAGCAGATTGAAATCCAAAAACTTGCAAAAGAGAGCATTCGCGCCTCCGAAACAGGTCTGATTTTCATTGAAGAGCTGTTTGTACCCGATGAGGCACTATTAGGCGGACAAGAAGGCACCTATCCGGTTATTTTGGAATCATTGACTGAAAATAGAGTCGGCGTTTCTGCCAACTGTTTAGGCATGGCAAAAGCCGCTTTTGAGGCGGCAGAACGTTACGCGCATGAAAGAATTATTTCAGATCGTCCAATCGGGAAATTTCAGGCCATCGGCCATAAACTCGCCAACATGTCGGCAGAAATTGAGGCCGCTCAATGGATGGTCTATTACGGTGCATGGAAGACTGATAACGGTACGCTGGATAATGCAAGTGCAGCCAAGATCAAGCTAGTCACGAGTGAAATGGCGGTCAAGGTTAGCGAAGAGGCCATCCGTATTTTAGGCGGAGCAGGTATTATGCGCGATTACCCGGTCGGCCGAATTCATCGCGACACACTTCTTTATATTATTGGTGAAGGAACCAGCGAAATTCAACGCAATATCATTGCCCGTTCATTAGGTTTTTAATTTTATGCAGACTTTAGAATCTCTTTTTGAAGCCAAATCGGTCGCCATTGTTGGTGCATCGGACAATCCACACAAGATTGGAGGTCGTCCAATAGCCTATATGAAGAGATTAGGCTATCAAGGATTGATTATCCCGATAAATCCCAAAACAGCCATTATTCAAGGACTCCCTGCCAAACGTTCACTATTAGAACTAACGACTCCCGTTGACCTTGCTGTCGTGGCGGTACCCGATGCTCTGGTAGAACAGGTTATTAAAGAGGGACTTACGGCTGGCATTAAAAGCTTTGTTGTTTTCGCCTCAGGGTATTCAGAGACCGACGAAGCGGGCGAAGCAAAGCAGCAACGGCTCCAAACACTTTTCAAAGAGACAGATGCTCGGCTACTAGGGCCAAACTGCCTGGGTTTTATCAATACACAAACACAATTAATTGCCTCATTCACAACGGCTATGGAGAACAACCCACTTAAAGTGGGTGGGCTTAGTTTTGCAGGGCACAGTGGCGCATTAGGTGCCTATTGGTTAGATAAGACGATTCGAGCCGAGATTGGCGTCAGTAAGTGGATATCAAGTGGCAATGAAACCAATGTACAGCTCGCTGACATTATTGAGTATTTGGCAACCGACCCTCAAACAGAGGTTATCTCGCTCTATATTGAGGAAATCCGCAATGCTGACAAGTTTGAGAAAGCGCTGTTACTGGCTAAACAGAATCATAAGCCGGTTATTGCCTTAAAGGGTGGTAAAACCATTCCAGGTGCTCGTGCTACAGCCGCACATACCGCCTCAAATCCACTGAATGGTGTTGACTACCAGAAAATATTTAATACCACGGGAGTGATTGAAGTCAATTCGCTGAGTGAAATGATTCACTACAGCCAGTTTTATTTAGATGGCAACAAATTATCGGGTAATCGAGTCGGTATTATCTCTATTTCAGGAGGCGCCGGGGTCATGCTCACCGATCAACTAGAATCCAATGGGTTGTCGGTTAACACATTTAGTGATGCACTTTGTACTACCGTTCGCCCTCTCCTTTCATCATTCAGCGCCATTCAAAACCCCGTTGATTTAACCGCTGCACTGGTTTCTCAACCGGATATGTTGGAAAAGGTCACCGAAGCGCTCGTTAATTCAGAAGAGTTTGATGCCATCATTATTTTTATGGGGTTGATGGACAGCATTGCAGAGCAGCTTGCTGAGGGGCTAATTCAACTGGAGAAGAATCCCGATTGCCCTGTTTTATTAATCTGGATGGGCGGACAGAAACCTTTGCTAAACCGTATTAGCCGAGAAGGGATTATGGTCTTCGAGGAAATTCCTGAGGTGGTTTCACTACTCGCAAAACTTGTTTAGAAAGTCTTGATCGTAACGGACTCTCAATAAATTAAGCATTACGCCGCCAAAGCGCTGGCTTGTCTTGTTAAGGGTCGTCGCTGTTTGTAGAAATTCAGATTTGTTGACGACTGCCTAGCCGCTTACCCCCACCCTGCCCCCTTAAATGGGGAGAGTTAAGGTGGGGGTAAAACCAGCTAGCTTATTTTTCTTTAGAAAAAAGTTCCGGTATCACTTCACGATGGAATCCACCATATGGCTCAGAATTCTTACTAGGCTGTAGCGGGTAAATTGCAATATTCCCTTGAGAAGCCGCACCATCAACCCGAATGGTCGTACCACTGATGTAGCTAGCAGCATCGCCTAAAAGAAAGCAAACGGCTGAACTGATTTCAGCTTCATTGCCCAGCCGACCCAATGGAGCGGCTTTAGGTAATTCTCTCAACACTTTCTTAAAACTATCAGGATAGGTATCCATGCCGCTAGAGGCAATCCAACCTGGCGCAACCGCATTAACACGTACACCTGCGTGCCCCCATTCATAAGCCGCTGTCTGGGTAAAGTTCACCATCCCTGCCCGTGCAGCGCCAGAGTGCCCCATACCCGGCATACCACCCCACATATCAGCAACAATATTGACAATAGAGCCGCCATGATTGGACATTGATTGATTAAAAACCTCACGGGCCATTAAAAAACCACCTGTTAAGTTCGTACTGACAACCGCATCCCAGCCATTTTTACTGATTGAGGCAAGTGGCGAAGGAAACTGGCCACCCGCATTGTTGAGGAGACCATGAATAACGCCATGTTTCGCAACCAGTTTTTCAACTAGTTCTTTAACTGACGCTTCATCACGAATATCACAGGCAGCCCAATCACTCACACCACCATCTTCAGCTATTTCCGCATGGACGGCCTGAAGTTTCTCTTCATTTCGTCCAACCAGCAGAACATTTGCCCCTAAAGAAGCCAGTTCATGAGCCGTGCAACGACCAATACCGCTACCACCACCTGTGACGATAATATTTTGCCCTTTAAAAAGATCAGAACGTAAAGCAGATCGATAACCCATTATTAAGATTCCCCCTGAATTTTTTCGCGAAGCTTATTTCTTCGATTTGTTTAAGAAAGCATCCATCAACTGCTTGGCATCATCGCTATCGAATAATGGGAAAAAGGCTTTTTGTTCAAATTTAAGCCCCTCTTCCAATGTTGTCATAACCGCTTTGTTGACGCAGTCTTTACCTGCACGAACCGCTAACGGTGCTCTGTCCGCAATCTCTTTTGCCAGACTAACCGCTTCACTCTCAATTTGCTCAGGCTCAATGACTCGGCTAACAACACCTCGCTCCAAAGCCTCTTCAGCAAGCATGGGGCGGCCATTCATGACCATTTCCATCGCCATTGATTTACCCACTAAGCGAGCCACTCTCTGCGTGCCACCTGCACCCGGAATAACACCCAGATTAACCTCAGGCAAAGCGAATTTAGCGCCTTTTGCAGCGAGCAAAATATCGCACTGCAAAGCCAGCTCAAAACCGCCGCCTAGTGCCATACCCGATACCGCACAGATTGTTGGTTTGCTGAATGTTGAGATCGCCTTCCAGCCAGAAACAGACTGGATCATTTGCAACATCTCTTCGCCAGATTTACCGACCATTTCAGCGATATCCGCGCCCGCTGCAAATGCCTTTTCAGAACCGGTGATGACCACAGCGCCCACCGTATTATCCTGTTCGAACTGTTCTAGCGCATCACCCAACTCACCCAAAAGTGTACTGTTTAACGCATTATACTGGCGGGGCCGATTAAGCCGGATAAGACCAACACCTTCGACAGGGGATTCAATGATGATTGTTTCAAAACTCATTTTTAATCCTTATTTTGCGGTTAAGCGAATCGCGCCATCAAGTCTGATCACTTCTCCATTCAAGACAACATTTTCGATAATATGTCCTGCTAGTGAAGCAAACTCTGCTGGTTTACCCAAACGAGGAGGGAAAGGAACAATTTTACCCAGCGAATCACGCGCCTCTTCCGGTAGACCTGCCAACATGGGTGTTTCAAAAATACCTGGTGCGATCGTACAGATGCGGATACCAAAACGAGCCAGCTCACGCGCAATCGGTAGCGCCATACCGACTACACCCGATTTAGAAGCCGAATAACAGGCTTGTCCAATCTGTCCATCAAAAGCGGCGACCGATGCAGTATTAATGATAACGCCGCGCTCACCATCAGCAGTTGGCTCATTTTTAGCCATTTCTGCTGCAGCCAGACGAATCACATTGAATGTACCAACCAGATTAACCTGTATCCCTTTTGCAAAAAGATCCAGCGCGTGAGGGTTGCCATCTCTATCGAGTACTTTTGCAACAACGGCAATACCCGCCGCATTAATGACACCATGAACACCACTAAAAGCCGTTTTTGCCAGTTCAATAGCCGCTAGCACATCACTTTCACTGGTCACATCCGTTTTAATAAAACGGCTTTTCGCACCCAGTTCTGCCTCTTTGGCTTTTCCTGTCTCTTCATTGATATCGAGAATCACCACGTTAGCGCCATTTTCGACCAACATTGATGCTGTTGCACCACCTAAGCCAGAGCTACCACCCGTTACCAGGAAAGTTCTATTTTCATAATTCATGATTTAATTCCTTAAAATAAATGAAACATTTGCATAGAAGAAGTTTTTGCTTCCAAACAAGGTTTCTAAATACGTTCAATAATTGTTGCAGTCGCCATTCCTAGACCAATACACATAGTCTGTAGGGCAAACTGTCCATCGGTCGCTTCAAGCCCTGCAACCATTTTAGCGATTAAACCGGCACCCGTTCCACCTAATGGATGGCCATGAGCGATTGCACCACCCCAAGGATTAACTTTTTCTGGCGCTGGATTGATTTCCTTCATCCAGGCGATACCAACGGTTGCGAATGCCTCATTAATCTCGAACCAGTCGATATCTTCAACGGTTAGACCGGCTTTTTTCAGCGCCATTCTGGTCGCAGCAATCGGGCCATCGAGCTGTAAAACAGGATCACTTCCTACAACAACACGTGCACGGAAACGCGCTCTTGGCTTGAAACCATCGGCTATTGCAATTTCTCTATTGGCAATTAGAACCGCTGCCGCACCATCAGAAAGCTGACTCGCATTTCCAGCGGTAACAACACCATCACCATTTGGGCGAAAAATAGTTTTAAGTGATCCCAGTTTTGCAGGATCGATAACCGCACGAATCCCTTCATCGGCTTCTAATGTGATTGCATTACCTTCAGCATCAATACCGACCGTTGGTACGATCTCTTTATTTAACCCCGCCTCTTTTGCTTTTTGTGCTTTAGCATGGCTTTCTAATGCAAAGTTATCAGCATCTTCACGGCTAATTCCCCATTTTTCTGCCATCAGCTCTGCACTCACACCTTGATGAACTAACGGGTATTTACCTAGCAGCTCTTCACCCATTGGGTCAAAGCCTGTGTAAGGACCACCGACGGTCATATCGGTCAGCATTGCAACGCGTGTCATACTTTCAACACCACAACCAATCACATAATCTGCATCGCCTGCATCGACCGCTTGCGATGCAAAATGCACCGCCTGCTGACCGGAGCCGCAGAACCGGTTCAACGTAACACCCGGCACTTTAATCGGGAAATCAGCCAACAACAGTGATTGACGTGCAATATCTGCAGCCTGCTCGCCAATTTGAGTGACACCACCCGCGATAACATCATCAACTCGGCCTTTATCAAGACCAGATCTATCCATCACGCCCTCAAGTGCCAATGCTAATAGCTTGTTTGATGGTATTTCTCTA
>QNFJ01000125.1 GCA_003646305.1 Gammaproteobacteria bacterium
CAGCGAGCAGCCAATCGATATTAGCCTGAGTGGCAATACCGGCATCCATCACCACTAAAGCACCTTGCGGCGCGTTCAGGTCTTTAAGCATGAGTTCTAAGGTCAGAGCACCTGATCTCGCGGAATTTACTTTGATCCGAGTTTAAAGATCATCCTTAAATTAGTTCGCGGAAATTGGGTTTCTGTGGTATTGAGCTCATCACATAGCTTTAGTATTGCCTCATCATAACTTCGATTAGCCAAATGATGTAACCGTATCGTTAATGTCCCTTGCTCATGATCTGGAATCAGATCTGCCTCACCACTATAAATTGCACGCAATAGGCTACGCACTTCATCAGGACGAGTGAGTGTTTCTCTTAATAGGTTGGCCATGGCCGTTTCAGCACGATAGGCAATCATTTTGATGGTATCTATGAAATGTTTACTTTGAGTGCTAAGTTGCTCGAATTGATCTTTCTCAGGCAAATCTTTTACTTTAATGTGATGGGCTACCTGTTTGCGCTGTTCTTTAAGTGTCTTGATTTGCTCCTGAAATCCTTCGATTTCATCTTGGCAAGCCGTCTTCTTTTGCAAAAAGGGTTCGACTTTTTCAGGTTCAATAGGGGCGTCTAGTGTCAATGTGGCAAACCGAGCCAATAATCGATTTAATTTTCCCTGACTTGATTTTATGTGGCTATCCAGTTGACGATAGGCTGGGTTGACAACCTCTGTGGACTCGGAAACGGGTTCTGTACAATAGTCTACAAGCTTATCTAATCCAAAGTGTTCACGGCAGTATTTGAAGAAGTTTTCTTGAGACCATCTGGCGAACATGGCTACCGCTAGGGGAATCATGTCCGAACGATAGTCGGTTCCGATAATACTGGTTTGGTGGCCTTTCTGTGTTAGTTTGCGTATTTCTCGTACCCAAAGACCATTGCTTAAACAATGGCCTCGTTCAGCCAGTTTGAGTTCTGTTTTCTCACCCGATGCCAGGGTGACTTGATGGGGATAAAACTCATCTACTGGCCAGTTTTCACTGGGGTGTTTATGATAGGTTAAACAGGCGACTCGTTGCGCTTTCAAGCGTTTAAAATATGCGGGGCTATAAGATTCTCTGTCACACACCAGGGTAAATCGGTGCAATAACGGGTCGGCAGAGAGCTCCTCTGCGCTGACAAAGTCAGGTAAGGTTTTTTCGAGCTGGGGCAAAATGTCATTTTCAATGACCTTGATCATACCGGGATCGACGGCTTTGTTGATCACCATAAAAGGTTGACCATCCATCGCATTGACCCAATAATCAGTTGTCGCTCGCAAACACAGTTTTTGACGGGCAACGTGGTGACGCGGGAGTTTTGTTTGTTGTCCATTGTAGACGCGGACATGACCATCAATATAAAGGATGCTGGCTTGTTCAGGGGCGCTTTGCATCCATTCTTTGCACAGTGCTTCACTCCATTGCTGGGAACCATCGTCTTGAGTGAGTTGTTTGATTTTACTGCGCAGCGTGCGAACTTCGGGAATACGATCCAGTCCGATCAGTTTACCCCATTCGCCGGGTGCGCTATAGCGCAAGGATTCAATGGATTTGAGCCGCACCAGTGCAGTAAAGGCCAGAATGATGAGTAGGCTGTCCAGCCCATAGTAACCCTTGCTGAGTTTAAAAAAGTGTTCACTGGTTTTTAATAACCCGGTGACTAATAAAGCCGGCAGTGCAAATAACACACCACCTTTAGGTACATCCTGTACCGGCTGAAAATCAGGCGCTACAGGTTCGTCTAGTTTCCCAATGCTAGCAGCTAATCGTGCTTCAGAATTCTGAGCTCCCATGCCCATGGGCGCAGTATTATCCTGCTCACTCCGTTCACTTTTACTGCTTAATGTTGCCGACTCTTTTTTTTACTGTTTTTATGCAAGCGTCCTGCACGAATTGCTTTACTGAAAGTATCGCGTTTTATATTTAATTGATCAGCCACATCACAGGGTTCTTGTCCTTCGCTTAATAATTGTTGAGCTATCTGCAAAACGTCATCAGTCAAAACAGCGGCTCCCCTTGTGCTTTTCGGGGCATAAAACCCTTGCACTCCCTGTTCTTGATAGCGTTTAACTGCACGTTTAACGCTAATCGGCGTGACGCCAAATGCACGAGCGATATCCATTTGTTTGACATAGCCGTTGGTATAAAACTGGGCAGTAATCATTTGGAACGATGCATCATCGTTCTCATCATGAGTAAAAACGGGCAGAGTCCCATAAAAATAAGTAATCTTGCCGTCTCTCTTTTCAATGGCAAGATCATGGGTTACAAGGATCGAGCCCACTGGGAACATTGGAAGTTGTCGCTGAACCATGGGATTTTCCGGCAAGGGTTGACGAAGAATATCTATAAATATTATAAGACAAGTATCATTACAGAATCTGATGAATTTGGGAATAGTGGTTTGACTTTATACGGATGCCCATTGGTTGTTCATTGATTTTAAATAGATTTGATCGAAAATCGAGGATGTTTTTATAAAAGCCGAGATCAGGTGCTCTGAACTTACTCTAAAAATCCTATTCTCATAGAGCTCCATTTCTTTTTTTGTCAGTTTTACCCCATTTTCATAAACCTTTTGGTAGTGACAACCTAGCTGAGATTTTGACCCTCTGCCGTTTATCGCTTGGAAACCAAATAACAATTCGAATTGTTATTTGTAGTACGGTACGGTTTAGTTTACACTTATTTTAAATACAGAACTACTGCCAATACTTAATATGAAAACAGAATTAAGCCAGTCAAAACGACTGCAAATTATTAAAGGGGCGACAGATCAGTTTGTTAAATATGGATTTCATGCCGTTAGCATGGATAAAGTAACTCAAGCTGCGTCTGTTTCAAAAGCTACTTTGTACAAACACTTTGGCAGTAAGGATGATCTTCTGTTTGCTGTTATTGATGAGTTATGTACTGATTTATGGGAAACAATGGAAGCTGTTTCCCTTAATTCCAGTATAGAAAATAATTTAAAAATGATTGCCTCTGCTTTCATTGATCTGTATTTTTCAGAACAGGGATTAGCAATCTATCGTTTAGTTATCTCTGAATGTCATAACTCGCCTAAGTTAGGAGAATTAGTTTATAAGATCAGTGCTGGCAAAATAAACTTTCAATTAGAAGCTTATTTATTAAAAATAAATCAAATAGACTCTGTCTATATGATAGATATTCCAGTGGCGGCTGATGCTTTTTGCAGCTTATTAAGAGGCGAATTACATTTTCAATGTCTATTAGGATGTAGACCATTACCCTCGCTATCTGAAAAAGAAACCCATATCAATCAGGTGGTATTGTCTTTTATACGGGGCTGGCTTAAATGAAAATTAAATTTGATAGAGGCAGTATTAACCCTAAATTACCAAATACAAATGACTAAAAACACACTAACGTCTAAAAAAGTGGGCTTTATTTTATTAATTATTGCCAGTTGTCAATTTTTATTATCTGCTTGTTCAGATAAAAGTACTGCAGTAGTAATAAACAAACCGTCTCAATATTCTCTTGAAACCATCAAGGTTAAACCACAAATACTCCCTGTCTATTATCAGGCAGTAGGGACTATTATTTCTGATAAACGGGTAGATATTAGCTCGCGGATGACGGGGTTTATTCAGGCAATTTTGGTTAAAGAAGGTCAAAAAGTTAACAAAGGCCAAATACTAGTCAAGTTAGATAATTCAATTATTGATGGAAATATCAAACAAGGCCGAGCAGCTAGAAATAAAGCACAATCCAGTTTACGGGATGCAATAACTGATTTAAAACGCTATCAACAACTGTTTAATACCGGTAGTGTGTCAGATAATGCCTTACGTAAAATTCGATTAAAAAAAGAAATTGCTGAGAGTGCTTTACATGAGGTTAAAGCAAATCTGACCAAAGCACTTTCAGAACAGCAATATAGCCGTATTGTCAGCCCTGTGGAGGGTATTGTGGTAACAAGGCAAAAACGGGTGGGTGATTTAGCTGCACCTGGTTCGACTATTGTTACCCTTGAGTCAGAGAGTGATTTATTACTTGAAAGCTATGTAGCCGAAAGTCAGATAAATAAAGTAAAGGTGGGGCAACAAGTTAATGTGCTGATTGATGCTTTAAAACTGACTGTTCAAGCAAAGGTTATTCGTGTTATTCATGCTGGCAATCAATTTAGTCGTCGTTTTCAGATTAAATTAGCCTTACCTAAAACTGAGGGAATGCTATCGGGTATGTTTGCCTATGCTTTATTTCCGGTGGCTAGTGAAGAAGCTATTGTTATTCCGAGTGAAGCTGTTTTTAACCGTGGGGGCTTAGAGGGCGTCTTTGTTAGAGATCAACAGAAAAATATCCATTTTCGCTGGTTACATTTATCCAGGAAAATAGGTGAAAATATTCAAGTCAATGCGGGATTGACTGTAGGTGAAACTATTGTTGCCGTTGCTAATTCACAGTTAAAAGAGGGTGATATTGTGAATACAGTGGAAATACAGCCATGAGTGCGATTGAATATAATGTTTCTGGAAAAATAGTTAACTATTTTTGCAGCTCAAAACTGACTATATTAGTGATTATCGCCTGTTTTTTATTAGGGTTTATTGCTGTCACTCAAACACCGCGTGAAGAAAATCCGCAAATTGTTGTTCCTGGAGCCAATATTTATGTTGCTTTACCGGGGGCCTCATCCCAAGAAATTGAACAGTTAGTCTTAAATCCTCTAGAAGCGATTGTAGGAGAAATCACCAAGGTAGATCATAGCTATGGTGTCGCTATGAATTCTATGGCGGTAGTCACTGTTCAGTTTGAAGTCGGCGAAGATAAAGAACGCTCATTAGTTAAATTATATGATCGTATTTTAGGCCAAAGAGACCGATTACCTGTCGATGCATTAGAGCCAGTTATCAAAAGTATTGATGTTGATGATGTGCCTATTGTCACCGTCACATTAGCATCTGAAAACTATGATGATTATGCTTTAAAACGGATTGCTGACCGAATGTTGGAAGGAATGCGTAGCTTAGAAGCTGCCTCTGTTTCTTATGTTAAAGGAGGGAGAGATAGGGAAATAAGAGTAGAGCTTAATCCTGAAAGATTACAAGCATTTGGGGTGTCTATCGATCATGCACAGGCGATGATACAGGCGAGTAATGTGGCAATGGCATTAGGGACTTTTGTTCAGCAAGGTAAAAACCAAGATTTATTTGTCAGTGGTTTTGTTCACTCTGTTGATGATGTGCGTCGAACAGTGGTGGGGAATTATAACGGTCAGTTAATCTATATTGAGGATGTTGCCACCGTAATAGATGGGCCTGCGACCGAACGGAAACAACTGAGTCGATTTGCTTTTGGTGCAGGGGATCCTCGATTTAATAAAGCGCATGACCCAGAAATGCCAGCGGTTACCTTGGCTATTGCTAAAAAACAGGGCAGTAATTCGGTGGTGGTGGCCAATGATATTTTGGCTCGGGTTAAGCAAATGCAAGAGCAGTTTATCCCCGACGATGTTCAGGTCATTATTACCCGCAATGACGGTCAAAAGGCAGATGATTCCGTTAATGACCTGATTGGAAACTTAGGTATGGCAGTCGTCGTGGTATTTATTATTACTTTACTAGCACTGGGTACAAAAGAAGCGTTAATTGTGGGTATTTCTATTCCCTTAATTTTGGCTATTACCTTAGGAGCAGACTATTTATTTGGTCTGACAATCAATCGACTGACCTTATTTTCTTTGATTTTATCACTGGGTATGTTGGTTGATGCACCCATCGTAGTGATTGAAAATATTCATCGCCATTATAAAAATATAAGGCCAGCCAATAAAAAGCTGGCAACTGTGCTAGCGGTTAATGAAATTGGTTCGCCAACTAATTTGGCAACATTTGCTATTATGCTGGTGTTTATTTCTATGTTGATGTTAACAGGGATGCCCGCACCTTACTTTTTCCCTATTATCTTTAATGTCCCCGTGACTATGTTTGCCTCGGTACTGGTGGCTTATATTGTGACACCGTGGATGGCTCAGAAGTGGCTAAAAGCAGGGGAGGGAAAAGAGTTAGATGATTTTGATAAAAAAGATAAATTACATCTCTTTTATCGCTCTATTATTGAGCCTTTTGTTGATAAGCCTAAGTCAAGAAATCTGTTGTTTATCAGTGTGATATTAATGTTAATAGTGGCATTATTGCAACCTGCTTGGCAATTTATTCGGCCTCAAGGTGTCGGTGGGGCGACCTCCTTGTTCGCAGTTGAAATGGGAATGCTGCCTAAAGATAATAAAAACACCATTAATATAACCTTGGATATGCCTGAATCAACGCCTATTGAAGAGACCGATAAAGTGGTGCGTGAAATAGGTCATATCTTACGTAAAGAAAGTCAAATTATTAATTATCAGTCATGGATAGGTACCGCAGGAGTGATTGATTTTAATGGTTTGCTTCGAGGTGCAGGGGATAAAAAAGCAAGCTATGTAGCAGAAGTCAGGGTTAATTTAACCCATAAAAATGATCGAGATCAAACCTCAGTCGATATTGTGCGGCAATTAAGGCCAAAATTACAAATCATTCAAACGGCATACCCTGGGAGTGTGATAAAAATTGTAGAA
>QNFJ01000126.1 GCA_003646305.1 Gammaproteobacteria bacterium
GCTTTTTTTCTATCGCTTTTATTGATTCGCCTGTTTCAATAGCGGTAGAGCTGGCAATGCTACGAATGATACGTTTACGAGCAATAGCGGCATCTTTTAGAAAAGGATTGGACGAGGCTAGGGATTTGGTTTTCATAAACTAAATTATAGCAGATTTTAGGTGTACGTTAAGTAACCAGAATTAAAACAATAGGATAGAGATGAGTGCATCAGGAGTTGTAAGCATAATTTGGAATTATGCCCATGTGTTAAGTCATACCTTATGACGCTGACTCTGGAGTACGTAGTATGCGATATGTTCCCTTTTGGGATTAGTGTTGTATTTTAGTTGATGATTGTAATTATTTTTTGTTATATTTTATTCAACTAGTTGAAATATAAGCTTTAAGTTTGTTGATGGTTTGTTGATTGAATGTCAGTTATAGGTAAATGGAATGAGTGCATCAGAGATTGTAAATAAAGTTTGGAATTATGCGCAGGTCCTTAGGGATGATGGCGTTGGTTATGGCGATTATGTGGAGCAGATCACTTACCTTATTTTTCTTAAAATGGCTGATGAGCGTGAAAGTTCTGGCCAGTTGGTTAAGGTGCCTACTGAGTTTTCGTGGGGAAAATTGGTGTCGTTGGATGGGGATGATTTAGAAATTCAATACCGCCATACCTTGGAAAGCTTGGGCAAGCAAAGCGGCATGTTAGGAACCATCTTCCGTAAAGCTCAAAATAAAATACAAGACCCTGCTAAGTTGGAACGCTTGATTAAGATGATTGAAAAAGAGCAGTGGTCTACTTTGTCGGTAGATGTGAAAGGGGAAATTTACGAAGGCTTGCTAGAGCGCAATGCGCAAGATGTTAAAGGGGGAGCAGGACAGTACTTTACGCCGCGCCCATTAATTCAGGCAATGGTTGAGGTGATGCAACCAAAACCTACCGATACAGTGGCTGATCCTGCGGTGGGTACGGGCGGCTTTTTATTGGCGGCTCATGATTATATGGCGGCACAGGCAACCTCTAAAAAAGAGCAGCGCCACCTTAAAGAGAATGCCCTGCGGGGTAATGATATTGTTGATAGCGTGGTGCGCTTATGTGCGATGAACCTGTATTTGCATGGTATTGGTGGTGATGAGTGCCCCATTAGTGCAACAGATGCGTTAGCCAAAGAGGTGCCGGAAGATAAGTTGGTTGATATGGTGCTGGCAAATCCTCCATTCGGTAAAAAGAGTTCTATTACGGTTATTAACGAGAAGACGGGCAAGAAGGATAAAGAAAAGCTCACCATCGAGCGTACCGACTTTTGGGCGACGACCTCTAATAAACAGCTCAATTTTGTTCAGCACATTACTAATATGTTGAAGATTGGCGGTAAGGCGGCGGTGGTTGTGCCCGATAACGTTTTGTTTGAAGGTGGGGCGGGTGAGACGGTGCGTAAGACATTGATGGAGCGCACTAACCTGCATACGATTTTGCGTTTACCAACAGGTATTTTCTACGCCCAAGGTGTTAAAGCGAATGTTATTTTCTTTGATGCTAAGCCGGCCTCTAAGAGTGCTTGGACTAAAAAAATCTGGTTCTATGATTTCCGCACCAATGTGCATATGACGCTTAAAACAAAGCGACTTGTGAAAAGTAACTTTGATGAATTTATTGAGCTGTACTGTGCGGGTGATTTGGGCAAACGGCAGGAGTCAGAAGCTAATGAGCGCTGGAAAGCCTTTAGTTACGAAGATGTTATTGCCCGTGATAAAACCAATTTAGATATCTTTTGGCTGAAAGATGATTCACTTGAAGATACGGAGAATTTACCTGCACCCGAGATTTTGGCTCAAGAAATTGTTGAGCAACTTGAGGCGGCATTAGTGGAATTTAGAAGTGTTGAGGATGTGTTGGCGAACCAGGGATGAACATCACCGAAAAATATCTAGAAGCACTCAAGGCTATCGGTGATTGGGTAATCATCTCTGAGTGGGCAATACGCTTTGGTGAGAGCTACCCTGAGATACTTGAGAAAGCGGAAAAGGAGGCAGTGAACCAGGCCAATGAAACAACGGGCTTGCGTGAGATTGCTGCTCGAATGAGTTCTAGTATTTCTCGTGGAGCTTATGCGGGGAGGGTGGAAATAGATGACAGCGAGCGGCCTCGTAAAGTACGTTATCTTCCTAAAGAGCAGCAAGCAGCCCATTTAGAACAAGACATTAATGATGATGTTGCTCCTTTGCGACGTGATGAACTGATTAAACTTGCTGCTGGGGATTTTAGCGCCCATGAGCAATATAGAGTTGAGGAGTTTGAGGCCATTTCTAAACAGCTTAAACAGTTTTTTGGGCTGGCTTTTGAGGTAGACCATTCAGAAGCGCTATTAAATCCCTCCACTCCTGGCAAACACCATCCTTCAAATTTACAGCTGCTGCTAAAGGCTCATAACAGCAAGAAAAACAATAAGAACTGGCCACGCTTTTCGTTAGATGAGCAGGTCGCTTATATCGAGACAGCGATTAAGTTGCAAAGCCTTGTAGCAACACGGTTTGAGATAGAAATGGAAACAGAGGTATTGGGCGCTTTGATGGCGCGTTTAAAAGGAATTTATTTAAATGAGCAAACTTAAGAAATCTCCTCTAAAAGCTAAGCCACTTCGTAACCCTGGGCAGTCGTTGGATGAGCAGTTAGATGAGATTGTCAATGAAAAGATGTTGAGTTGGTTGCTCGTAATAATTGTGATGTTGGTGATGGTCGGGCTGGAGTGGCATAGATGGTATTTTGATACACAGCCAAATCCAATAGGAATGATAGTTGTAGCCATGCCGGTGATTGTTTTTTCTGGGTATCGGATTTTTGTGCTCTTTCATAAAGCCAGATCGTTGAAACTGGGTCGAGATGGTGAGCGTGTTGTGGGGCAATATCTGGAGCAAATTCGGAATACGGGTGATCGTGTGTTCCACGATATAGTAGGTGATCAATTCAATTTGGATCATGTCATTATCTCTAGCCACGGAATTTTTATCATCGAGACAAAGACCTACAGTAAGCCAGCAAAAGGGAAGGCTGAGATTTATTTTGATGGAGCATCGATTAGGATAGATAAGGGTATTGATGCAAGCAAATTGATAGATCAAGCTAAAGCCCAGATGGTTTGGCTGGTTGGAATTTTGGAAGAGTCAACGGGGAAGAAGTATCCGGTCAAACCCGTCATTGTTTTTCCGGGTTGGTACATCAAAGCGGAGAAGAATGCTTTCAGCGGTGATGTGTGGGTTTTGAATCCTAAGGGCTTACCAACCTTTATTAGCAATTCAGCTGAACGGATTTCGCAGGAGGATCTGCAGTTGGCAACGTTTCATTTGTCGCGATATATTCGGGGACAATAATTGTGAAAATTTCCCCAAAGAGCACATTGATAACAATCGAAGAACTCGAGAACTTGGGGTTTAATGATGATCACTTTCAATCTATTCATCACTGGGGAAATTTTGCTGGAAAAGACTCCAGTCTTAAATCGTATAAGGTTTACCTAGCAGGTGTCCGAAGCTTTCAACAAGGAAGTAATAATTTCAAAATTTCAGAAAAGTTGGCTCAATGTTTTTCATTGGCACAAGCGGAGAAAGAGGAAATTATTTTCACTGTTTTATGTGGTCATGTAAATGGAAAAATTGGAAATAAAAAGGCCAGTGACAATGAACAAAACTTTGAGCGGGGGTTGTACATTGTTACGCTGAATAACCAACAGCCAATATCTGCTAATGCAGATGATAAGCGTGTTGCGCATAAGTCGATCATGGTTAATAAAGAAAACTGCAAGTTTGGAAAAGCTGCCAATTTGAGTAATAGGCGGAAGAATTACTACAAGACATTTGGTGAAGAAAACGTTAACTTTCAGCCCATCTTTTCACTTTCAGAAATTGATGTGGCGGAAAAAGAGGTTTTAAAGAAGCTACGTCAATTTAGGCAATTAAGCCCCTCAGGATATCGTACTGAATGGCTTTATGGCGTCTCTTCTTACTCTATAGCCAATATTACAGAATTGGTATTGATCAGCTTGGGGTTTCCTTATAAGGATCTTCGACTAGATAAAAAAGGTACTTAAATGGTAGATTTTAGTGATATTTCGCAAAAGATTAATGAAGATCTAGAAGGAAGGAATCCTCAATCGAAGCCGAAAATTAGTCAAGAAAAAGCTGAATTCAAATATGTTCTTCCAGAAAATTATCAATTTGATAATAATGCTAAGAGGGCATTTAGCGCACTGACTGTCGAAAAAAAACCGGTCATTTTTCTTACAGGTCGTGCCGGAACAGGTAAAACGACATTTATTCACTACGTAAAGAAAAACTTTGCAGGCAATATTGCCATCCTGACTCCAACAGGGATGACTGCACTTAATATTGGTGGGCAAACTATCCATTCTTTTTTTCGTTTTCCACCAAGGGCATTTGAAGATAATGAAATCAAGGATTACCACAATAAAGCGATTGCGCATCTTGACTTAATCATTATTGATGAAGTTTCAATGGTTCAAAGCGATTTGCTTGATCATATTGATTTTGCGTTAAGAAAATGGAGGAAATCTTCTAGTCCGTTTGGTGGTATCCAAATGTTATTGGTTGGCGACTGTTTTCAGTTGTCACCCTGGATAAAATTTGGAGCAGAGAAAAAACGTTTTGAAGAAAAGTATCGTAGCCAGTGGTTTTTTGATGCGAATGTATTCGATTCGGTATCTGTAGAGGCAGTTAACCTTACATCTATATACCGCCAGAAAGACAGCCTGTTTATAAATATTCTTAATAGAATAAGGATCAAGTACAACCATGAAAAATATATTAAAGAATTAAATAAATGCTGCTATTACGATAAAAAAGGTCAGCAAACGGAGGATCAACTGATCTTGACCACAACTAATAACCGGGCAGATGTGGTAAATGCGGCTAGATTGGGATTTATTGACTCTCCATCTCAAGTCTACAAGGCTAGTGAGAAAGGCAAAATTACAAAAGAGGTTCAGAAAACAATTCCATTAGAGCTTGAGCTTAAGGTTGGTGCACAAGTCATGGTTACCAAAAATATTAAGGGTGCTGCAAATGGGACACTAGCTATTGTTAAGCAGATGCTTGGAGATAGGGTCATCATTGAAACTATTGATGACCAAATCTCAGTTGAGTGCTCAACTGAGATTTGGGAACAGTTCAACTATGAATGGGATGAAGTAGAAAAAAGTATTTCATCACATAAAACAGGAGAGTACCGGCAAGTTCCACTAAGATTAGGCTGGGCTATTACAATACATAAAAGTCAAGGTCTGACCTTTGACTCTGTGAACATTGACTTAACTGGTGGGGCATTTTCTCCTGGACAGACCTATGTCGCGTTAAGCCGATGCAGGACTTTGGAAAGAGTAACTTTTCATCAGCCTATCTCATTAGCAGACATTATTGTTGATCCTAAAATTCTGGAATTTTATAAGCGAATTTTTAATCTGGAAGTACCCAAGAAGCTTTCTTCAACGGGGGCTAATGATGCAGTCGCTTTATCCAATCTAGGTGCTCAATCTGATAAACATTATCACCAGGAAGGTGGCGACTTAGTTTCCGAAGTTGAGCTATCAACACAAATTGAAGAGAAAATTCCAATAGTTTTCGATGACTCGCCACTAGTTAAAGCAGATATAACAAGTGATTTCAGACATAAATATGTAGCAATGCACCGTGCGACAGATGGGCATTTCGTTAGATCGAAGGCGGAAATGCTGATTGATAACTGGCTTTACATGGCTGAGATTGCCCATGCTTACGAGCGTAAATTACCAGTTGAAGAGGAGGTCTACAGTGACTTTTATGTTCCTAGAGGAAAGGTCTACATTGAATTTTGGGGATATGATAATAATGCTAAATATTTAGCAAGGAAGCAAAAAAAGCAAGCAATCTACCAGAAATATAACTTTAATTTAATTGAATTGACGGATGAAGAAGTTCTGAATCTAGATGATATACTGCCTTTAATGTTGTTAGAGTATGGTGTGCAAGCTTATTAGTAGGGGTATTTTTCAAGCTAGTCTTTAGTTTTTTTAGAGAGAACCGTATTGGTGATTTTGACTGGGCGCGTTTGGCCCTCTGGAATGACTTGCATGCTTAGCTTGGTAATCAAAGAGCACTCGGCCAGAGTTATTCTTTGCATTGATTGTAGTTATTATAAAAATCTTGGGACAAATACGGGACACTGAGTTCAGGATCTTCTAATAGGACATAATATGCCAAAAGCTGCCAAAGCCTTTCTATGCAGGGTATACTGATGATTAAGGTGTGTAACACATTGTTTTAAAAGGCCCTAAAAAGGGACTTAAAATCCCTCGACTTAACGGTCGTGCCGGTTCGATTCCGGCCCCGGGCACCATACAAGACAAGGCTTTCAGCGACTATTCGTTGAGGGCCTTTTTGTTGGGAAAAGTTCGGGTCAACCTCTGGTCAACTTATCTCGAGTATTTTAAGCAGGATGTAAAGATATTTGAATGGTTGCTGAAAAGAAATATTGTCTGTCAGACTTTTGTATTA
>QNFJ01000127.1 GCA_003646305.1 Gammaproteobacteria bacterium
CGGGAATTTAGCGCATTGAAGCGATCGGTTAGAATATTCGCCTCACTCAACATCACCTGTCGAGCAGGAATTGAGGTTGGGTCATCCGCCACTTCCTGAACCGCATTAAAAAAGTCCTGCAGTGCAGCCGACATGCCGGTATTTTCATTGGCGATAAAGTTATCGACCTGCGAGGCAAGCTGATAATAGCCATTCAGCTCTGAATGAGAGGAGGTACTGCTTCGCACTTGCAGCGTCAAAAAATCATCGTAGGCACGATTGATTGCCGTAACGTCAACTCCTTTACCAATAAATCCTGCGCCCGTTGCCTGAGCTGGGCGCGTCCCGAAGTCAACTCTCTGCCGTGAATATCCATCCGTATTAACGTTGGCAATGTTATGACTGGTTGTTGTTAGTGAGCGTTGAAAGGCCAAAAGACCTGATGTTGCAACTCCTAATAGTCCACTTGACATGATCTTGTCCTATTGTTCCTGACTTGCGAGGTTTTCTCGGTTATAAATGGCGACAATTTTTTCTGCGTATTTGGGGTCAGTTGCATAACCGGCCTGCTGTAAAGAAAAGGCAAACTGCTCTGGGTTACCGCTGTTTGAAAGTGCCTTTGCATAGCGGGGCTGTTCTGCCAAAAAGTTCACATAGTCTTCAAATGATTCGGTAAAACTCTCGTACGATCTAAAGTGAGCTCGCTCCCTGATGGCGACACCTTCGCGATACTCAAGCGTACTGGCTTCAGTATGCTCACCTTCCCAACGACTGTCTGCTTTAATACCAAATAGATTGTGGCTACTACTACCATCTCTATTTTGAATAATTGATTTCCCCCAGCCCGTCTCCAACGCCGCCTGCGCCACCAATAAACCGGGCGCAACCCCCAGCTTCTTGCCTACTGCCTCTGCATGCGGTGTTAGTTGCCGTATAAATGACTCTTTATCGGTTATCGGGAGACTTCTCTCTACGGTTAGTGAGCGGCTAACACCCACCTCTTCGACATCTTTTTGCTGATCCTGGGCTGCCGACAACTGGCTTACTTCTCGGTAAATTCTATAAACTTCCGTTCCGCGATAATCTTCAAGCCGTTTGCCAATTATATTACTTTGCTCTTCTCCTTTAACTGCTGGCAGCTGCCCTCCCAGCTGTTGAACAATCATGTCAGCCAACCCCAAACCAGAGCCTGCAGAAAGATGAACACTGAGCTGCTGATCGTACATATCCCGATAAAACTCACTCTGCTTACTTTCAAAAATACCCTCACCCTGGCTGGCCTGACGCATACTTTTTAGCATCATCTGTGTAAAGATCGCTTCAAATTGCTTTGCCACTTCACGCAGAACTTCTGGTGATTTATCTTTTGATTGTTGGCGCAAACTGGCCAATCCCTGAAAGTCGGTATAAACGCTATTTTGAGCAGGTTGCATCACTTACACCTATATAACAATGAGCTCAGCACGAAGGGCACCAGCACTTTTGAGCGCCTCGAGGATGGCAACCAGATCACTTGGTCCTGCCCCCACCTGATTGACTGCGCGAACAATTTCATTCAGCGAGACGCCTGGGTTAAAGACAAACATGTGGTTGTCGTCTTCACCCACTTCGACGGTCGACTTAGGAACAACCACCGTTTCTCCTCCGCGCGAGAAGGGGCCTGGCTGGCTCACTTGCGCATCTTCACTGATAGTTACCGTCAAGCTACCGTGAGAGACCGCTGCCGGCTTAACTCTGACCTGGCTATTAATCACCACGGTTCCCGTTCGTGAGTTGATGATAACCCTGGCTGGTGCTTCAGCGGGTTCAAATGAGATATTCTCCAGCATAGCCACAAATGAGACTCGCTGGGATCTATCAATCGGGGCATTAACTTTAACCGATGCACCATCAATTGGACGTGCCGTACTAGGGCCTATTGCTTCGTTGATCGCCATTGCCAAGCGATTAGCGTTCGTAAAATCAGGGAAATTCAGGTTTAGCGTTAGCGTACTGTTATCGCCAAAAGGGGTATTAACACTCTGTTCGATCATACCCCCACCTGGAATCCGGCCAACACTCGGGATATTGACAGTAATACTCGAACCGTCCGCACCTGAAGCGGTTAACCCAGCGACAATCAGGTTGCCCTGTGCTAACGCATAGACCTGCCCATTTGCCGCTTTTAGAGGCGTCATCAATAAGCTACCACCTCGTAAACTCTTAGCATCACCAATCGAGGAGACAGTTACATCAATCTTCTGCCCCGGCTTGGCAAATGGGGGAAGTTCCGCATGAACGGTAACCGCTGCAATATTCTTCGATTTTGGATCAATACCCGGAGGTAAGGTAATCCCCATTTTGGCAAGCATGCTTCGCAAACTCTGACCACTAAATTTGGTTTTATCGCCCGTCTTATTCAGGCCAACAACCAGCCCAAACCCCACCAACATATTGCTTCGAACACCCTCAACTGAAGCGATATCTTTGACCCTCTCTGCAAATGCTGGTTGAGCAATGAGGAGAAAAACCAGACTAATAATTCGATAACTATTTTTACGACTTACCATTATGCTCACCCCTTAAAATGGGAAGTATGGGCTATTAAAGAAGCGTGACATCCAGCCCAACTTACTGCCATCCGCCAGCGCACCTTCACCGGTATACATAATGGTTGCATCAGCCACTTTGTTTGAAGAGATGACATTGTCAGAACCGATATCAACAGGTCGGACAATCCCTGAAAGGCGGATAAACTCATCGCCATCATTCAGAGTCACCCGTTTTTCTCCACGAATTATCAGGTTGCCATTTGGCAATAGCTCAACGACTGTTACGGCGATATTCCCCGTCAGAGAGTTACTTTGATTCGTCTCACCTTCACCTTTGAAGTTGTTGTCCGATTTGAGGCTAGTCTCAAGCTCAAAGCCCAAAATTTCCCGGTTGCTCTCTCCCAATATTGTCGGAAGCGATACGGATGTCTGATTCTTTTTCTTAACCTCGTTATCAGCCTCTTTTTTCGCATCCGTATTTTCAGCCAACATGACGGTCAAAATATCCCCTACCCGTCGTGCCGTATCATCTTCAAATAGGCGGACATCGTAGCCAGCCTGGTAAAGTGAACCATTATTTGGCTTCGGTGGCTGTAATGCTGAGGGACGTACGGGTGCAAAAGCCGGATCACGCTTGGGTATACTTTCACAAGCGGTCAGTAAAATTAACGGTAGCAACAATAAAAGCTTTTTCATTGTTTATCGCCTAATCAGAGATTCTGCGTAACGTATTGGAGCATCTGATCAGATGTCGAAATTGCTTTTGAGTTCATCTCATAAGCGCGCTGCGTTTCAATCATATTGACCAGCTCTTCAACTACATTAACATTGGACGATTCGAGGGCATTCTGAGTTAGAGTACCAATCCCATCCTCACCAGGTGTGCCGATCAACGGTGCGCCACTCGAAACCGATTCTCTGTAGAGATTTTCTCCAATCGGGTCAAGGCCAACGGGATTGATAAAGTCAGCCAGTTGAATTTCCCCAACCTGGGTCGGTGCAGGGTTCCCCGGCTGTAAAACAGAAACCGTCCCATCAACACCAATAGTGATACTCAGGGCATCGTCTGGAATCGTGATTGAAGGCTCCAGTGTATAGCCGTTGGAGGTGACCATCTGCCCCGTATCATCCATCTTAAAGGTCCCGTCACGACTATAATTGATATCACCATTGGGCATTAAAATCTGGAAGTAACCCCGTCCACCAATCGCCACATCGAGTGCATTGTTAGTTTGGGTAATATTACCTTGCGTGTGTAGTTTTTCGGTGGCAACGGTACGCACCCCCGTTCCTAGCTGCAGCCCCGATGGGAGAATCGTATCCTGGGTAGATTGAGCCCCCACCTGACGAACATTCTGGTAGAGGAGGTCTTCAAAAATTGCCCGTCCCCGTTTAAAACCTGTCGTGTTAACGTTTGCAAGGTTATTAGAAATTACCGACATGCGTGTTTGCTGCGCATCCAGTCCTGTTTTTGAAACCCATAAAGATTGTGTTGTCATCGTTCTCTCCCGGCCAATGTCTTAGGACATTTGCATTAATTTTGTGCTCGCCGCTTCGTTCTCTTCGACGCTTTTCATTACTTTGATCTGCATTTCAAACTGCCTTGCCAAATCAATCATCTGAACCATCGCTGACACCGTGCTAACGTTGCTACTCTCCAGTGCACCTGTCACCAAACTGACATCAATACTCTCTTGTGCGATACCACCGCTCTTTAGATAAACTAACCCATCACTCCCCTTTACAAGTCGGTCGTGTGGAGGGTTGACCAGCTTAATCTGATCAAGAACAGCCAACGTACTGGCTTTATCACCTAATGGAACAATGCTGATGGTTCCATCGGTGCCGATCTCAAGCTTTTCTGCGGGGGGAATGGCAATAGGCCCACCCCCACCCATAATCGGCAAACCACTGCCGGTTTCCAGCATTCCTTCTGTTGTAATCCGCAGATCACCCGCACGCGTGTATGCCTCACGACCATCAGGCGCCTGCACAGCAATCCAGCCTTTTCCATTTACAGCAACATCAAGCTCCCGCCCGGTACTCTGAACCGCCCCACCCTCAAAATTAACGCCCGGTTGTTCGGCTAAAGCATAAACTCGAGTTGGGTAGCCATCTCCATAAACTGGCATACTGCGAAATTGCGCAAGATCTTCCCGAAAACCTGTGGTACTAGCATTAGCCAGGTTATGGCTATTTATAGTCTGCGACTGCATTATCTGCTTGGCACCACTCATCGCTATGTATAGGCTACGATCCATGCTAGCTCCTACCTAATATTAATGATTGCCTGAGTAATCGTATCTTCAGTGGTAATTGTCTTGGCATTCGCCTGGAAATTACGCTGTGCAACGATAAGATTAACCAGCTGTTCTGCAACATCGACATTGGATGCCTCGAGTGAACCCGACTGAATTGCACCAAAATTGGAACTTCCTGCCGAACCGAAAGAGGCAATACCCGAGTCAAAACTTTCAGCCCAGTTGGTATCACCTAGTTTAGAAAGCCCCTGAGAATTTGGGAATTTAGCTAATGCAACCTGTCCCAACGCCTGTGACTGGCCATTGGTAAAGCTAGCAAACACGATACCCTCTTCGCTGATATTAATTCCATTCAAGCGGCCGGATGCAAACCCGTCCTGCACAAGATTATTGACACCAAATGGGCTACCAAACTGGGTGGTCGTTGAAATATCTGATGCAAAAGTGAGTGCTGCTGCACCTGTCCCCAGGTCAGCAGCTGGAATGTTATACGTTATTGTTCCGCCAGCAGGGGCAGTCAAAACCCCACTCGTATTAAATGTTAGAGTATCTGTCGAAACTGCTGTTGCTCCACCGTCTAAATGAAGCGCCATATCCCAACTGTTACTCGCGGTTTTTTGAAAATACATACTTGCTGTATGCGTATTTCCCAGGGAGTCATAAACCACCATTGAGGTAGAGTGATGAAAAGTTGTTGGATCAGCCGGGTCAATTGTTGCTGCGATCGCCGTTTCGCTTGAGTTAACGTTGACATTGACCGTAGCGGCCGACGTTGCTTGTGGCGTTGCATCCGATGTATTCATCTGTAGATCGGTCAGGCTGCCCGTATTAAAAGTTGTCGTTGTGCCGGCAACCGTTGCGGGAAAAACCTGTAGCCGCTGACCTTGATGATTGACTACATTCCCTTCTCGGTCAACCTTAAATGCGCCTGCTCTTGTATAAGATTGTGCGCCATTATCGCTAAGTGTAAAAAAGCCTTCGCCATTGATCGATAGATCAAGATTATTGTTGGTAAAATCGACGTTTCCCTGTGTAAACTGCTGAGCAACATCACTGACTCTCACCCCACTACCCGGCGTGATCGAGCCAACACCCTGAAAAGTGGTGGCATAAACATCGGCAAATTCGGCACGAGACTCTTTAAAGCCATTTGTGTTGGCATTGGCAATATTGTTACCTGTTACATCGAGATCAATCTGTGCAGCGTTTAATCCGCTAAGTGCTGTTCTAAATGACATAATCTACTCCTCTTAAAGTTTTACTATTCGTTTAGAGAATTTGCTGAACATCGCTAAACTGATATGGACCTAGTCCCGCCAAATTCAGTATTAATCCTTGAGAACCGCCCAGGGTTACGCTATCGACACCGGCCCGAACCTGTGTTGCAAGCGCCTTAATTTCTCCACCAACATTGGCTTCAGCCGTAATCTGGTAAACACCTGGATCAGCGTAAGTACCATCTTCCAAAAGACCATCCCAGCTGAAAGGAACCTGTCCCGCCTCTTGCGTGCTTAGGTCTAAACGACGAACCAATGCACCATTACTGTCTGTTATTGTCACCGACAGACTTGGCGTAGAGGCCGGCAGACTAATTTCACCTTGAACTATTCCACCTGCAGCAAGAACCGCTGCGTCTGCTGGCACAACAACCGTCCGCCCCACCAAATTAGCTGCCTGCAATCCTTGATC
>QNFJ01000128.1 GCA_003646305.1 Gammaproteobacteria bacterium
ATCACTTTTCTTTAGCTCCGGCGCCCCTTCTAGTAGTACAACAAATTCCCCTTTTTGCCCATAGGGGTTTTCTTGGATAATTTCACAAATATCACCAACGGTAGAATTGATAATGGTCTCATGCAGTTTCGTCAGCTCTCTAGCCACGACAACTTTTCTCTCTGCTGGAAAAACCGCCTGCAGATCTTCTAATGCTGCAAGGATACGGTGGCTTGATTCATAAAAAATAGCGGTTTCAGTTTTATCCATAAACTCCGCCATCACGGTACGCCGTTTGCTGGAGGTTCTCGGCATAAAGCCGTAGAAGGTGAAGCTATCTGTTGGCAGCCCACTCACCGATAAACCGGCAATAAGGGCAGAGGCTCCAGGGATGGGTGACACCGGGATCCCGGCTTCACGCGCACGGCGTACAAGCGAATAACCGGGGTCGCTAATCAGCGGGGTTCCTGCATCTGAAATAAGGGCAATGGATTCTCCAGCCTGCATCCGCTCAACGAGCCGCTCTGCCATTGTGCCTTCATTGTGCTCATGATAAGCCTGTAGCGGCTGGTCGATACCATGATGTTGCAAGAGTGGGCGGCTATGGCGCGTATCTTCTGCGGCAATCAAGTCAACCTCTTTTAAGGTGGAAATGGCTCTTGCAGAAAGATCAGAAAGATTCCCAATAGGCGTAGCTACGATAAATAGCATCCCGTTTTTATTTGACACCACGCACTCCTGAATGAATACTTCGACGAAACCAAAAATTGACCCCTCTATAATGCCAGATAGTCGGCAGTTGCAGACCGAATTTTACGATAAGCTAACTTGATGAAATCCCTCAGCAGATCTTTTTTACCTTTTATTGCCCTTACTTTGTTGCTTGCTTTCTTTTTTAGCGGATGCTCAACAACATCCAAGTGGCAACCACCAACGACCTCAGAGTTACCCGAAGCCATTCCGGCCGAAACTTTTCTCGAGCAAGGTAATTACAACGCGGCTGCACAAGAGTTCCTAAGGCTCGCTGAACAAACCCCTCCTCCACTACGCGAGCATTATCTTATTCGAGCAGCTGAAGCCTTCATCCAGGGTGGCAATATTATTTCTGCCATTACCATAGCTGACAAAGTTGATGTCTCTTCTCTTTCTTCCCAAAGCCGGTACCAATTGACACTGCTTTATAGTCGAATTGATATTAGCATGGGCAAATCCGAGCAAGCACTCGAACGTCTTGACACAATTCCTGCCGCAGAGCTCGACCCAGGATTTCAAATCACTTATCACACATTACGTGCAAATGCTTTTTCAATTATGGGAAACCTTCTTGAAAGTGCGCGCGAACGGGTTTTTATCGCACCGCTTCTTTATGAGAATGACGACATTGAGAAAAATAATGCCGCGATATTTGAAGGGCTTTCTCTACTTTCTATACGCACGCTAGAAATGCTTCAACCACCTGCACCGGACAGATTAGGTGGCTGGATGGCAATTACTCGTATTCTGAAAACACCTTTTGAGAATCAAGAACAGCTTGAGAATGCAATCGATGAGTGGCACCAACAGTTCCCCAATCATCCCGCTGATGTTGACGTATTTCGCTACAAAAAAACGGCTCAACTTACAGCCTCTGAAATGCCTCGTTCTATAGCGCTATTTCTTCCTCAGTCCGGCAGCTTTTCCAAAGCCGCACTTGCTATTCAAAAAGGCATTATATCCGCCTATTACCTTAACAAGGAAAACTCACCCCCCTCTATCCATCTGTATGACACAGAAAAAGCGGATATTACAACGCTCTACCAGACCGCCATTACGGATGGTGCTCAACTCGTCATTGGCCCGCTTAATAAAAAAAGGGTACTGGCGCTGTCTCAATCTGATTCTTTACCAATCCCTGTTCTGGCGCTCAACCAACCAAAATTAGCTGAAAATAGCCCAGCTAGCTTCTATCAATTTAGCTTAAGCCCTGAAGACGAAGTGGAACAGTCTGCAGCAGCAGCCTGGCTCAAAGGGCACCGGACAGCACTGATCCTGACGCCAGCCTCCGGTTTTGGCCACCGTCTTGCGAGTCACTTTGCCAACTACTGGCAAGCGCTTGGGGGTGACGTACTCGAAGCGCAAAGCTACCCACCCAAACAAACCGATTTTTCTGCCTCAATCCAGCAACTGCTCAATCTCGACTCAAGTAAGCTGCGCTACAAAAGAGTCCGGCGACTCCTCAACCGCGATATCAAGTTCGAGCCACGGCGCCGTCAGGATGCCGATTTTCTATTCCTCGCAGCAACAGCTCGGAATGCTCGACTCATCAGACCTCAGCTGCAATTTTTCCGAGCTTCTCGCCTGCCCGTTTATGCCACATCGCACCTTTACAACGGCCGGGACAACCCCTCGCAGAATATTGATCTGGATGGCATCACATTTACAGATATTCCCTGGGATGAAATCCAACAAGAGGGAGAAGCCACTTCTCTCCTCGCAATTAGCCAGTCCTGGAAAAATCTCCCTGCGCACGAACAGCGCCTGCTTGCCTTAGGTGTAGATGCTTATAATGTTATACCGCAACTGGTGAGACTTCAGCAGTCATCTACCTCCCGATATAGCGGACTGACTGGTAAGCTCTATCTCGATAAAAAAAACCGGCTACACCGGCAACTAAATCTGTTTTATTTCAAAAAGGGAACTGCCAGACCTATTGGGATTGCGCCACATCTACAGCCTTCGATAATCCCACCTGAAGAGCTGGTTGAAAATGAAGCAATACTAGATGCCATTGAGTAGCCGTCCATTAATATGGCGAAAGCAACAGAGATTGGTCAAAAAGCAGAAAACAGGGCGCTTGAGTACCTAGAATCTAATGGCCTCAAGCTAGTAGAACGTAATTACCGCTGTAACCGCGGTGAAATTGACCTCATTATGGATGATGCCGGTACGCTTGTTTTTGTGGAAGTTCGTTACCGCAAACAAAACCACTTTGGCTCTGCTCTCGAGAGCATTAATCGCACCAAGCAGAAAAAAATTATCCTCAGCACAAAACACTATCTCGCACACCACCCAGAAGACAGTCCTGTTCGCTTTGATGCAATAGCACTATCACCCACTGGCACAAGACTTGAGATACAATGGGTAAAAAGCGCCTTTGAGGCCTGGGATTAAGCAGACTGCCATTCAATACCTATGAACATTCAGCAACGAATTCAAGATCATTTTTCAGCCAGCATTCAGGCCAAAGAAGAGGCTGCCAAGTTATTAGGCGAACCCATTCAGCAGGCCGCTCAAAAAATCATCGACTGTTTTCTCAACGGCGGAAAAGTACTTACCTGCGGCAATGGCGGATCAGCAGGTGATGCCCAGCATTTCTCTTCTGAAATGCTAAACCGATTTGAAATAGAGCGTCCCAGCCTGCCTGCTATCGCTCTTTCAACCGACACATCAACCATCACCTCCATTGCAAACGATTACCACTACAACGAGATATTCTCAAAACAGCTTAGAGCACTAGGTCAAAGTGGAGATATTCTGCTTGCCTACACTACCAGCGGTAATTCTGCCAATATTCTAAAAGCAACAGAGGCTGCTCATGAACGCGATATGACGGTCATTGCGATAACGGGCAAAGACGGAGGCTCGCTTGCTCCGATGCTCTCAGACAATGACATTGAGCTCCGCGTTCCGGTCAAATCTACTGCCCGCATTCAAGAGGTTCATCTACTGATCACTCATTGCCTGTGTGACCTCATTGACCAACAGCTTTTCGGAGAATAGGGCTTCTGCCATGAAAATATTTTCCTTCATCTTGGTTATCATTACACTTTTGAGTGGTTGTACAGCTGCCATTATTGGAGGGGCTGCAGTCGGTGTTAGCACCTTCCACGACCGGCGCTCCACAGGCACTATTCTCGATGATCAAACCATTGAATTGAAAGCGCTCACCCAAATTTTCAACAATGAGCGCATATCTGATAATACACATATCAATGTAACCGCCTATAACGGCGTTGTTCTCCTAACGGGTGAGGCACCCAGCGAAGTTCTCAGAAGCAAAGTGATTTCCCTTATCAGGCCCGTCTCAAAAGTACGCAAAATTCATAATGAAATTAGGCTGGCGGCACCCAGTACTATGATGGCCCGCAGTAATGACAGCTACATTACCAGCAAAGCTAAAGTTGCCCTTTTCAAAATTCGCGGCATGCGTGACTTCGACCCATCACGAGTCAAAGTGGTTACCGAAGATGGAACGGTCTACCTGATGGGCCTCTTGTGGCATGTAGAAAGTCAACCCGTTACAGAAACCATACGCCGTGTTAAAGGTGTTCAGCGCGTTGTAACATTGTTCGAATACATTGACTAGCTCGACCTTAGGAGAGCTTATAAAGGCGCTAAGCGCGCGCTTCTCTGACAAAAACCTGTTAACAGACCCTGCAGAGTGCTGGTCTTACGGCTACGACAATAGTCGCCGCCATGCTGCCCCAGATGCCGTTGTCTTTCCCTCCTCGCACGAAGAGGTGGTCGCACTCGTCAGGCTCTGTAACGCTCACAAAACCCCGCTCATTGCTAGAGGACGAGGCACCGGAACAACGGGGGCAACTGTGCCGGTTTCAGGTGGGGTTGTTCTCTCAATGGAGAGAATGAATCGCCTGATTGAGTTCTCCCCGGAGAATCGTTATATCACCACCGAACCCGGCATGACTAATCAGGCTTTACAGGAAATTGCAGCGAAAGAGAATTTTTTCTGGCCTCCAGACCCAACCAGTTCAGCTTATTGCTCTATTGGCGGAAACCTTGCCTATAATTCAGCGGGACCTCGTGCGGTTAAGTACGGCACACCGCGTGAGAACTGCTTAGGTCTAAGGATTGTTACCGGAGATGGCCGTGAAATGCGAGTCGGCACCTTCACCAGCAAAGGCGTTGTCGGCTATGACCTTACTCGCCTGATTATCGGTTCAGAGGGGACACTTGCCATCATCACAGAAGCGACTTTAAAGTTAACACCGCGCCCAGAAACCAAACAAACTCTGCAAGCAATCTACAGCAGCGTCACTTCAGCCACCAAAGCTGTTGCCCAAATTATGGCTCAACCTGAAACACCTTGTGCTCTTGAGTTTATCGATAAGAATGCAATCGACATGGTTCGCCAATACTCAATGGTCGATCTACCCAAACAGGCTGGGGCGCTACTAATGATCGAGGTCGATGGTAATAACAACAGCATTCACCATTCCGTTGAAGCCATTAAAGCTGCCGCCAAAAATGACGGCCTACTCTCGTTGGAAACAGCACAAACGAAAGAAGAGATAGAGGCACTATGGAAAACCCGAAAAGCACTCTCACCGTCACTTCGAAAAATTGCACCCAGGAAAATAAATGAAGATGTTGTCGTGCCTGTTGCCAGACTGCCCGAGCTTATCTCTCGGCTCGACGCCCTTTCTCAAAAATTCAACCTGCCGATCGTCAATTTTGGCCATGCTGGAAACGGGAATATTCACGTCAATCTACTCATTGATCCAGATAACCCGGGGGAAAGCGAGAAAGCCTCACACTGTCTAATTGCCCTTTTTGACCTCGTGCTAGAACTTAATGGCACCCTCTCTGGAGAGCATGGTGTCGGGCTTGAAAAACGCGACTATATTGAAAAAGAGTTGGGTCGAGAAGCCATCGAACTAATGCATTCGATCAAGCAACAATTTGATCCACTCGGAATACTTAACCCTGGGAAAATGTTGCCCCTTTAGGTTCTTTTCTAAAAAAGCAGCTCTATTCTAAAAACTCTATCCTCATAGAGAGATCAACAGCTTCCACATTTTTAGTCAGCGCACCTACCGAAATAAAATCCACCCCCGTTTCCGCAATCGAACGAATCGTTTCAAGGCTTACATTACCAGACGCCTCAAGCTTTGCCTGGCCTTTATTCAGCTCAACGGCTTTGCGTAGCATTTCAAGATCAAAATTGTCCAGTAACAAGATATCTGCTCCCGCAGAAAGCGCTTGCTGAGCCTCGTCGAGTGTTTCAACTTCCACCTCTACCGGAACACCCGCCCCTAATACCTTAGCAGTAGAAACAGCAGCAAGAATAGAGCCTGCCGCGAGGATATGGTTTTCCTTAATTAAAATGCCGTCATAAAGGCCCACCCGGTGGTTATAACAGCCACCACAGCTGACCGCATATTTCTGTGCATTTCTGAGACCAGGGATTGTTTTTCGAGTATCCAGAATACGAGCAGAGGTTCCTTCAACTTTATTTGCATACTTTTGCGAAATCGTCGCCGTAGCCGAGAGTGTTTGCAATAAATTTAGCGCTGTCCTCTCACCTGTTAACAGTGCTCTGGCCGAGCCTTGCAAAGAGCAAAGCTGAGTTCCTGCTTTGACAAACTCACCCTCTTCGGCAAGCCAGCCAATCACCACCTCATCATTCAGCTCATGGAAGACCGTTTCGAACCATTCA
>QNFJ01000129.1 GCA_003646305.1 Gammaproteobacteria bacterium
GGCCTGCCGACTTCTCGAGCGGATTCTTGAATGCGCAATGCAATACCTTGGCTGTCATGTGCCGCATCATATGGCTGTTTTTTACCTACAGCTAAAGAATCTTGGCGTAATCTACTCAAGTGGCTAAAGATATGCTCCATCATCACGACTGATCCATCAACCATCATGCCTATGGCAATCGCTAAGCCACCCAATGACATCAGGTTTGCTGAGACACCCCAATAGGCCATGATCATTAATGCCAAACCTATGGAAATGGGTATGGAGATCAATACTAAAAATGTAGCGCTCAGATTCATTAAGAAAAACATCAGCACAACGACAATCAGTACAAAGGCCTGCAGTAATGCCTTACTAACGGTATTGACCGCTTGATTTACCAGTTCAGCCTGGTCATAAAATGGTTCAATCGTAACGCCATCGGGTAACGCCATTTGTATGGCCGGAAGCCGTGCCTTGATGCCATCTATTGTTGACTTGGTATTGGCACCCAAACGCTTCATTACAATACCCGCAACAACTTCCCCCATTGCCTTTGGCTCTCCATTAGCATCACGGCGTGACATAGTGACTGCACCTTGACGAATCTCAGGACCAAAATCGACAACAGCCACATCGCTAACACGTACTGATACGCCATCAATATTCTTTAACGGAATATTACTAATATCTCGCAGGCCCTCCTCATTACTGCGTACCCAACCAACGCCTCGAATCACTAGCTGTTCAGCGCCTCGGTCTAAATACCAACCACCCGCATTACGGTTATTTTGCTCGATAGCCTTTGCAATATCATTAATGGTTAACTTATAAGACAGTAGCTGGTGTGGATTAACTTGCACTTGATACTGCCTGACTTCACCACCGAACGACAACACATCGGTCACGCCACCAACAGGCATCAACAACAGTTTAACCACCCAATCATTTAGGCTACGCAAGGCAATAGCATCGTATTTTTCTGGGTCATCCGCTCGTAAAATATATTGGTAAACTTGCCCAAGACCGGATGTATTTGGCCCCATTTCGGGCGTACCGATACCATCGGGGATTTGCTCACGTGCAGATTGTAAGCGCTCAAAAACCAACTGACGTGCAAAATAAATATCCGTGCCTTCCTTAAACACCACGGTAATCACCGATAAGCCTGTTTTGGAAATTGAGCGCACTTCTTCAACATCCGGCAAGGCATACATTACCGATTCGATAGGAAACGTAATCAGTTGCTCAACTTCTTCAGATGCTAATCCACGGGCTTCGGTGTTTACTTGTACCTGTACATTGGTGACATCTGGAAAGGCATCAAGGTTTAATGACGGCAAAATGAATATGCCTCCGACAAGTGTTGCCAATAACGCCAACACGACCAACAGGCGATTATTAATGCTTAGATCAATAATTTTATTTAACATGGGTTAACCTCAATGGTTATGTATTTCAAAACCAGTTTTCGCTAGTTCTGACTGCAAAAAGAACGCACCTTTCGTGACAACACGTGCACCTGCTTTAATGCCTTCAATCACAGAGACACCATTATTGGTTCTGATAACCTCAACTTCTTGCGGCTCAAATTCATTGTCTTCGTGTTCAACAAATACCATCCAATCGCCGTCTGGACTGCGAAGCACCGCATCAGCAGGAACTGACAAGGCCTTTTCCATATTATTCAACATGATTTTTGTACCTACAAAAACACCGGGATGTAGTAAATCGTTAGGATTCGCAATTTCGATACGCACACCAATAGTCCGTGTTGTTTCATCTAAAGAATGATGGCGTTGAATAACCTTTCCTTTTAACACTCTATTACGAAATAATATCTTCGCATCAGCTCCGACTTGAACATCCAGTGCTTGCTCAGCGGTCAAGCGTGCATTGACCCAAAGCAATTTTTCATCACTAATTTCAAATAACATCCGTCCAGCCTCAACCCGCTCCCCCAAAATAAAATCATCTTGTATAACGGTGCCATCTTGCGGTGCGGATAACTGAAAACTTCCACTAATCAATTCTGCTCTGGTGCCTTTCAGCATTATCTTGATTTGTTGTCGGCTCATACCATATGCCAGAACCTTTGCCAGAGCCTGTTCATTGTTCACTTTGACCTGAATATAGCGAGAACCAGATACGACTTTCCGCCCTAATTTTCGAACACGGTCCCATTCTCGTGTTGCAACTAAAAGCTCACCCTGAGCTTGTGCCATTTCGACGCTAGACAAGGTTATCAAGGGTTGTCCAATAACCACCGTATCCCCTAATTTTGCATGTCGTCCAATAACCTGGGCACTAATGCGTGAAACAACCTGGCTGGTGGCGTAAGCGTTTAACATTATTTCTCCGGGGGCACTAATTTCGCGCTTTGCATTAGCTAACTGAAGCGCTGATGTCACAATACCCGCTGTTTTTATCTGGTCAGTACTGAGGTGAACGGCAGCCTCTCCCGTATGTTCATCATGTCCATTTTCTGCATAGCCGTTGCTCGTGGCTAATATGGCTAATAGACTTATCAGTAACCTTGGTTTTAATGCATTCATTGTTATTCTCCATTACCCCGTTATGAGGGCTTTTTGTTTATCTGTTATTGGCATTATTCACTGCTAACCACTGGCTGATTTCGCCAGAGGCGATAAGCCACTGAACCCATGACTGCCAAAGTCGCATTTTGTGATCGATCGCATTCGCTTGCGTGTCAAGAGCCTGCTTTAACTGAACAAGATAGGCCGTTGTACTCATCTCACCGGCACGCCACAGGCGCTCAAGTATTTTTTCTTGCCTGGCTAGACTTTGGCTCCCAGTCATTTGCCACTGTAACCAGGCCTTACGGTTAACCTGCAAGGTTTTTGCGGCTGTTGTTAGATTGGCAGCGAGCTGGCGACGCTTGTTTATCGCTTCACGTTGAACTTGAATAAGCTGTGAGTTGGCTGCATCGACTTGAGCGCTAAAGTTATTTCTCACAAATAATGGCATTGAAAAGGTGACACTTGTTAAATTATCATCACCTTCTTTTCCAGCTTTTAGCCCAATCGTCGGACTTGGGCGCTGCTCTCGTTGACGCAATTTTATTTCAGCACGCGAAATATTCATTCGTGCGCGGGCCAACTGCATCATAGGCAAGCTGTCTAATAACTTTTCTCTGTCATCAACTGGATATTCTGGGTTATTGGGAACACCTTCTAGTGCAGGCAGTGTGTCTAGAAATCGGCCATCTTTATTGCCCAGTAATAGATAGAGTGCTTGTTCACTTGCGATGAGTTTAGACTCTGATTTAGACAGTTGGAAAAGAGCCTCATTATTAGCCAATTGGGACAGCGTTAAATCAACCTCTGTTAAATCACCTGTGTCGTAACGTTGTTTTGTAAGGCTTAAAAACTGAGCCATAGAGCCCATCCGCTTTTGAGTAATCTTGAGCTTTTTTACACTTATCTGATAGTTTACTAGTCCAATTAATGCCTCAGCAGCAAGTTGTTGTTGCTGCTGTTTCAGCTCACCAAGAGCGTGCTGCAATTTAAAGTCTGCGACACTTTCTTGAGCCAAGCGTTTGTTGTTCCAGTCAATGGTTTGGGATATACCTGCCGTTTTCGTATTAACACCAGCATCTTCATACTCAAATTCAATTGCAGGGTTAAATAAAGGTTGCTCGGCAGCACGAAGTGTTGCCTTCATTTTTTCGACAGCAGCTTCTGCTGCCTGAAATTTAGGGTGTTGACTAACAACCTGGTTTAACCAGTTTTCAAGCTTAGTTTGTTCATTGGCACTGCTCATTGAAGGGAGCAGCGCCATACCCAACAACAGGGTTGTTGCACGTAGAAATATCATGATAATTCCTATAAAACATAATCGAGCGGGCACAGCTTAATAAACCGTGCTACTTTTCGGCAAAGCCGATAATGATCAGGAATTAACTGAGAGGTGGGTGCTGAGGTGGAGGGGTGCTTCGTGAAAAAAGACAAACACTATAAACAGGCTCTGCAATATCTTTAATGGGCAAGAGCTGACTAATATGCATGCTTGGCAGCCCTAAGAGGTGGGCGCTCGCATGGCAGCAATGATCGCTATCCGATTGGCTGTGTTGGTCACTTGTGTGATGAGCATCCGTAATAAAAGCGTGATCACCGTCAATAATATCTTCGTGGCTATGCGCAGCCCAAACACTGCTATAACTTAGCATGCTAATAATAAAGAGCCAGATTGTGAACTGTTTTGCCATGCAGTGCTTTGGAATAAAAATATGTTTAGTTGTAAGAATAAGCCACGCTACTATAAAGAAAAATCTAAAACAACTTTTGGTGGTACATTAAGGATGAGTTTTCTTAATCAGAAAAATCATCCTTAATGATATAATTGAACCATTATCATTCACTGTAGTCTTAGCCTACACTTGAAATTATAGTGATAAAAAATTAAGAGCGTAATGTATAAAAAATTCTCAATCCTGTTAATCCTTCTGATGGTGATCACGCCCGTTTCGGCTGCGTTTGTGAACTGTTCAGGCATGGATGGGGTTGGCGAAGAGGTTTCTTTAGCACCGGCTCATCATCATGGTGCCGAAGCTGTGACGCCCTCATTAAATGATGAATTGCAATCCGATCAAGTCGATAAAGTGGCTAGTTATGATGATTGCTCTCGTCATGTTTGCGCTTGTGGAATCTTTTTATCCGCCCAAAGTGGCAACTTATCCGCCTCTTTTTCTTTTTCTGATTACCAACCATCATTTCTTTTAAGCTTCATCATTTCACCCGACATAAAGCCTCCTAGCTCGATTGCCTAAACAGAGGGTAGTTGTGTCTGCTGCTCGGGTAATCGTGATTTTAACACTGTTAAATTCATAACGTACCAACCGGATTGCTTGCGCACCGCCCTCTATTTATTGCCTTTGAGCAATTCCATGTTATTCATTTACATGTCTACGAGGACGTTATGGCGAGATTTAACAGAGCAGTCTCTTTTCTGCTAACAACCCTATTTTTTAGCGCGGTCGGTGCGAACGAGACCCATTTTCTAACCCTGCAAGCAGCGGTCAATATTGCTGTGCAGGACAATCCCAATCTAGCGCAAATTCAGGCCCGTTCAGAAGCAATGGCTGCGATCCCATCACAGGTGGGGACTCTACCTGACCCCGTAATCAGTTTTAATGCTTTAAATCTGCCGGTGGATACTTTTGATGTTAATCAGGAGAACATGACCCAATTGCAGACTGGGTTGTCTCAGGTTTTTCCTTTTCCAGGCAAATTAGCTTTGCGTGAAGAGAGTGCAAAGTATGAAGCCAAAGCCGCTGTGCATGATGTCACTGAAGCCCGCTGGCATCTGTTACGGGATATTAAAAAAAATTGGTGGGCCCTTTTCTACTTGGATCGCTCGTTGGAGATCGTTTCTTTAAATAGAAAGTTGCTTCAGCAGTTTGTTGAAGTTGCGGCAACAAAATATGAAGTAGGTGAAGGATTGCAGCAGGATGTTTTGCTTGCACAACTGGAACTCTCGAAGCTTTTGGATAATGAAATCAAGTTGAGTGGCGCAAGAAAGCGTGTTGAAGCGCAGCTTAATGCGTTACTAGATCATTCAGCTGATCAGAAAATTCTTCTTCCTAAAGCTGTTGAGGAATCTATCCCACCATTGCTGAAAGAGCCATCTCTTTTTCAATTGGCAGATCGTTACAGGGCTTTGCTGGCATCACGCCGAGAATCTGTTAATGCGGCTCGCTCTAGGGTTGATTTGGCTAAAAAAGATTTTTACCCCGATTTCAAAGTAGGTGCTTTCTACGGTGTCCGTGATGATCAGCCTTCAGGGCAAAGCAGAGCCGACTTTCTGAGCCTAAAACTGAGTATGAATATTCCTATTTTTGCCGCTACAAAGCAGCAAAAGGCTGTCGATCAGCGCAATAAAGAGCTAATGCAGAGACGTTACGCGTTGCAAGATGAGTGGAACGTGGTGCGCACTCAAATATCCACTGCCTATGGAAATTACCAGCAATACAAGCAACAAGCTGAGCTATTTAAGGGAGGCATTATTCCTCAGGCAAGGCAAACCGTTGCCTCAATGCTGGCAGGTTATCAGGTCAACAAGGTTGATTTCCTGAATCTGGTACGAAGCCAAATCACCTTATACAACTATGAAACCCAATACTGGATGGCCTTAAGTGGCGCCAACCAGGCATTGGCACGATTAACCGCCGTGGTCGGAAAGGAAGAAATTTATGAATAAATTGGTATTAATTATTGCACCGATTATGTTGGCGGCAGGTTTAGGCGCCGGCTATTGGTTAGCCGATTCAAAACAGGCTGATACACAGATGACAGCGGTTACTGAAGCAAAGAAAATATTGTTTTACCGCAGCCCGATGAATCCC
>QNFJ01000130.1 GCA_003646305.1 Gammaproteobacteria bacterium
CATCACTTCAAGCGGCATCGGTTTACGGCCTTTAAGCCCTTTTGAGTAGTGTGGCTCAATCAATTTTAGTAGCCGCTTCCACGGCACAACTTGATCCATCTCAGCCAGAAATTTCTCACGCTTGGTTTGTTTCTTTTTATGCTTGTAAGCCAATGATCCAAAGCTTTGTTGTTTCATTTTGTGGGTTCTAGAATGGGCTGTTATGATGTGGCTATTATCTCATTTAGGAGCGCTTTTTTCAGAGGTTCCTTAACAGACTTAGAACAACGTCTTCTTCTCAAAATAGCCTCCTACTATGGCATCACCTAAAGCGCTAATTTTTCAACTTCATAAGCACTGGGAGATTATTGAAGCAATCACCCGATTATCTAAAGAGCAGCCCGCTTTTGATGAAAGCCAAGTTATAACAATCATTGCTCACAACAACCCTCAGACAACCATTGACGAGCAGGCCGCAATACTACGAACCCTTTGTAATGCTGATTTATTACAGTGGCTTAGTCGTTCTAGTAGTTTGCAAGTAAACCCTTTAATCCTTGATTTTGTTCGCGGCTTAACGCACGAACATGAGCTGGGACTGTCGGCCGTTCTTAAAGCCAGAGTAGAAGCTGTTAGAGATGCCACATCACAACTCAATGAGGGCTTAAAAAGCAATGAGAGCGACTTGATGCGACGTGGTGCGGCCCGTCTTTCCGATCTATTTCGACAAATTAGCCAACAACTTGATCAGGACCACCACGCCATTATAGAGATTGCAGAAAATGCCAAATCAAATGATGTAAACCAGCCTCTTGCCAAGCGTTACCAAGCCGTACTTGATGCCTACCAAAACTATATTGAACCGATGAATGAGATGATGGACAGTGGTCTTAGCGGTTTCTTTTACCCCTACCTTGAGGCCGCAGAACAATCACTCGATAGCGCCTCCGAAAAGTTATCTATTCAAGGAGCACTGTATACTCACCGGCTACAATTGAGGCAGGTGGCGTACCAGGCCAAAGAGCTAAGGCGTATCGGTCGCCATATTGCACAACAATGCGCTGACACCCTATTACCACTTCGTGAAGAGGCACGCCAACATAACAGCTTGTCATCTGCTGTAAGCCTTTTGCTTGGCCAAGTACGTAAAAAAGGGCTCAGTTCTACCTTTAAGAAAAACTCAGTCTCTCAATTACCCGGATGGCAGAGAAAGCGGAGAAACCGCATCAGCCTTGGTGGAGAAGTAGCCTTCATGATGTCTGAAGCGATAAATTACGAACCTGATATCACTATTTTCCCCGAAAGCGAGCACAGTGAATCGGTTGACCTTTCTAGCTGGGTCAATGAAAAAGCTTTACGCAAGGCACTAACCAAGTCCTTACCCATTTCAAACTTGATGCTATGGTTAAAACAATACGAATCATCTTTGCCAGATGAGGTTCTATTGCGACTTTATCACGAGCTCATTCAAGAAACGCAATGGCAAGCTGACATCCG
Source organism: Gammaproteobacteria bacterium (assembly GCA_003646305.1). Classification (GTDB taxonomy): domain Bacteria; phylum Pseudomonadota; class Gammaproteobacteria; order Methylococcales; family UBA2780; genus UBA2780. The sequence goes on from QNFJ01000130.1 coordinate 1,477, forward strand.
TTGTGATGAGGTGCAAACTGACCTACAAATGGTTCGTGTCCACTATCACCCGCATCAGCTATCAAACATCGCTATAAAGGAGAGCGTTTGAACCATTTTACAAGCACGCTGAATCAACTTGATAAATTAGCCCTTCTTTTCAAAGAATTGAGCAATGGCAAGCATATTAACCGAACAGGTGATGCCTCTTTGTGGGTTGCTCTTGAGCATGACAAAACCCTTTATCAATCTCTTTTTAAAGCGCTTGGTTTTGAGTTACGCTTTGATGAGCGGGGCTTTGCTTGGTTTCATACTGATGAAATATCCAGCAATATCAGTAAAACATCAAGACAGCTTGCCCTTCTCTTTATGGTGATTTTTGATACCCAGGCCGACGCAGGCAAACCTCTTATCCATTTTTCTGATTGGATTGTTGACCGTACATTACTCTCACAAGCTTTTGAGAAGCACCAAACATTGCTGATTGCCGAAAATCTCGATATTGATGCACTACTCCTACTCCTTGAATCTGCAGCAAGACTCGGTTTTACTCAACAAAGCCGGGGGCACTGGCAACTACTACCGGCTGTGTGCCGCTATCTGGACCATTTTGAATCTTTAGCAAACCAGCAACGTAAAGATGAAGTTCAACTTGCTGATACTGAAACTAAAGAGATAAAAGAATAATGGAATATGGTTTTCAACAGCTTGTCTTACTCAATAGTGCCGACTATCAACGTGCAGAGCTTCCACTCGATGATTCTGTCTCCTTAATCGCTCCTAACAACACCGGAAAGACCAGCCTGATTAACGCATTACAATTCCTGCTTATTATCGACCGCCGCAGAATGGATTTTGGTGCACACGAATTTGATAAAACACGTCGCTTTTACTTTCCCAGCAATAGCAGCTACATCCTAATGGAAGTCAGCCTGCCGCAAAGCGGTACCGTTGTACTCGGCTGTGTAGGTAAAGGTGTCAGCCATGATTATGAGTATTTTGCCTATCAAGGTGGTTTAATTACAGAGGATTTCCGACAAGAAGATGGTTCATTGGTAACCCAACCAAGACTCATTACACACCTCGCACAGAAAAATCGCACACTGTTCCGCTATAACGCAACTGAGTTTCGTGACCTGATTTATGGAGGCCGTCGTACGCGCAACTCACATGAGCCAGACTTTACCGTTTTCCGTTTAGAACATAACAGTGATGCACAGCCATTCCAGCAAGTTTTAACGCGCACATTACGCCTCGATAAGCTCAGCTCAACAGATGTTAAAAGCTATCTTTTGCAAATCTTCAAACGTGACCTTCCTGATGCCAATATCGATTTCAAGCAAGAATGGGATAAGGCTTTTGCTGAAGTAAATGCCGAACGAGCACAATTTCTTGCTGCCAAAAACCAGCTTAATGCCATTAATAAACTAGCTGAACAGGTTGAAGCGCGCTTGGTATTAAGAGGCAAATTAATTGCGTGGTGCCCAAAAATTAATAACGCACTGGCGCAATGGCAACAACACTACCAGCAAGAAGAAGAACAGATACAGATACAATTATCGAAGCTGCAAGAGGAGCAAAAACGACAGTTCACTAAAGGCCAAGAACTGGCCGGGCAAAGAGTAATGCTTGATCAGGCGCTCACCGAATTGAAGAATAAATCGCAACAACAAGAAGAACTCGACAATCAGTTTGCGCTAGTCTCCTCTCGGGAGACACTGGAAGCTGCCCTCAATTCTGCACAACAAAAACTTGACCATCAAACCACACTTATAGGTCAAAGCCATAATCGATCAGCCAGCCTTATTCAACGCGATATTACCAACCGTAAACAGGCGCTTCAGCAGCTACAACGGCAAAAAGAAAGTCTCGCGGATAATCTTTATCTACAACTCAGCAAACATCTACCCCCTGAACAACTTGAAAGGTTAAACAGAGCATTAAGCGCCCAAGTTATGACCCTAAGGCCGGAACAGTTCAAGCTTAATACCGACACACTCAAGTCCCTTCTTGAAGAAACTGACACCTTAAAACTACCTGGACTAGAGCTTTCTCTCTCAGCCTTAACAGCGCAACATCAACAACTTGGCCGTCAAGCGCTTGAAGAGCAAATCACCGACAATCAGCAACAACTTCAATCCTTACAAGAGCAGCTTGAAACAGCACAGCAACATGATCAGGCAAAGATAAAAAAACACCAGCTCGAAAAAGAAAAAAGAACCTGTGAAGAGGCGCTGAAGCAATACGACATTTTGTTAAAATTACGTGCTAACCAAGCCACAAGAGCAGATGAAACAGGCACAACAGAAAGTGCGCTTAAAAATGTTTGTGAACAGCTTGCTCAGTCGGGACAATTAGCTCAAGCACTGACCGATAGAATTAACCAGCAGCACCTAGCATTACAACACTTAGTTAATAAACATAAAATCATCGACCGAATCAAAAATCGACGAACGGATACCGACCCACAGTTCAGTTACCTGGCTGACATGAAGCACCACCCTTGGCTTGCTGAGCCCGAGTGGCCATTAGAGCAACTGGCACAACAACTAGAAACCTATCAAACTAATTGCAAAACACTTCTTGAATACAATCAACAGATTGAATTAACGCTATCACAACTGCATAGTTCGGGTTTAACAAAATATCAATACAGCGAAACCGCAGACATCGAACTGGCTGCCATCATTAACTTTTCGCAACAGCTAGACAAAGAGGAAGAAGCACTAGATAAAAAAGCGCGAAGTGCTGTTATTAATGTCACAGCCAGCCTCCATGAATTACGCAGTGGTTTACATGCCTTTCAAGGAAAAATGCGTGAATTTAACCGCCTGATTAGCCACCGCCGGTTATCAGACCTTAAAATATTTAAGATTGAAGCTCAGGACGAAACCCAACTTGTTGAAGCCATTGATATGTTGATCGATACAGCAAAGGGTATAGACAGTGGTGATACTTTTGAGCTTTTTAATCACGGCAGTATTCTTGATAACGAGCAACTAGAACGAGCAAAACAGCTCCTAATTGATGAAGGTAATGCCCGCCAAGGGTTAAAAATTGCGGACCTGTTTAGACTAGTTTTTATAGTTGCAAAAAATGAGCAGCAACCTGAATCCTTCCAAGAAATCGACAGTGCCGCCTCAAATGGAACGGTTCTAATGGCCAAACTTGTAACAGGGCTTGCAATGCTTCACCTAATGCAAGACAAGCGCCATAAAACTCGGGCCATTTGTTACCTGGATGAGGCGCTTGCACTTGACCGACATAATCAAAAAAGCCTCATTATCACCGCGCAAGAATTTGGCTTTGCACTGATTTTTGCCTCTCCTTCGCCACTTACCACCGCACGGTATTGCGTACCTATTCATCAAACTAACGGCAAAAATAATATCAGTAAAACAAGCTGGCAACTACTCGAAGATCTAGATGAGGACAGCCCATGAATCGCCCTCTACAAGCTGCCTTATCAAAGCTAAGGAATAACAAAAATGGGTGTTTAACAGGCTCAAGCTTGACGCAATCACAACGAAGAGCGCTGGAGGATTTTGGCAGGCAAACCGGCGCTGTTAACTGGATGCCCAAAGGCCGAGGCATTATTTATCAGAGTCAACAGCCTGAGGTTATCGAACAACATTGGCAACAATTAACACCATACGATAAGGCCGCCGCAGATAAAAACCTACCTGCCCGTGCTACCAACATTGCAAAAACAAGAAACAGTAAAAGTGGACAGCATCAACACGAATATTACTACCTGCCACTCAAAGCTAAAGGCTCTGTTAGTTGGCATAATGACAATGGCTATCTTCTCGATCTACAAGAAGCAACCAAACAGATGGGTGCAGCAACATTAAAAATCTCAGAAAAAGAAGACATCGGCTGGCAAAGCAAGAGTCCTCTTTGGTTAATAGAAAACCAAGCTCTTTTTGATCACCTCGACTGGTTACCAGAGCAGCAAGCTTGCAGCGTTCTTTATTACAGCGGCCATCTGCAAAACTTACTTATCAACTGGCTAGCCAGGCATCGTCGCGCAAATAAAATCTATTTTTTTCCTGATTACGATGGCGTTGGGCTAAAAAATTATGCCCGTCTTAAACACAAGCTCAATATGCCGGTAGAATTTTGGTTAATACCAAACTGGAAAAATTTGCTCCTAAAAACAGGCAGCAATGAACTATGGAAAAACACGAACCGGGAATTTAAATCTGCATTGCCAGACATAAAAAGCCTATGCTCAGATGAACCAGAGTTAATTGAACTATTAGAAACCATGCAAATTAACGGACTTGCACTTGAGCAAGAAGCTGTTTGGTTAAATAGCCAAACTTAAAAAGCACCTTATCAATCAAGTTATCCTAACAGTTCTGGTCAACCAAACCAGACACATTAATTTGCTAAATTTTCATACTGATCCGGCGGCAAGTCATTGTGTAGTGCCCCCCGTCAAACCCGCTAGAGGACGCAGTTGTCGCTAGCTGCCCTAAACAGACTTTACACAATCTCTTATTTTCCTCCGATAGCACTTGATCACTCCTTTCCGAATTCAATACACGCAATTAAGTCAGAATTATTGAAACATACCGAGTTACCATAGATCTGGACGGTTTATTGACCGACCTCTTTTACCTAGTCGGCCCTGAATAGCTCACAACCCATTGAAATTATTTGTTAAAATTGAGTTTATAAATTTCATTTCTCCCCGCTTTTGATTCTCTGAATTAAAAACCTTGCAGAAAAGGGCACAAATGAAACCGCGAAATATAGAGCTACAGCCTCAAAACGAACTGTTTAAAGTCCGCTTAACGGATTTGCTTGATATGAGCCACCCACTTTGCC
>QNFJ01000131.1 GCA_003646305.1 Gammaproteobacteria bacterium
ATGGTCCATATTATCGTGGTGTCCGTCATTTTAGTAACTGAAGATGTCCGTTCAGCTTATCAAAAGGTTTTACTTTTGGACAGATGGAAGATATTAAGGAAACTTCAGTGAGATAAAAAAGTAGGTGTAGAATACCCGTTCTGCTTGGCTCATTCAGATATGGAGCGTTACTTTGAGCCTCTTTCTTTGATGGATAATCACTGTGTTCTTAAGGTCTTTACCGGCATTATGTTTATTATTTTTATCTTCACTGGCTTTTGGGCCAGCGCAGGCCTATGCGGAAGATAATCTTGCGCAGCAGAGAACTATATTTCTAAAAGCAGAAAAGACACTCAATGCTCGGCAGTATCAGCTTTTTGATAAGCTGATACTGCAGCTTAAAGGCTACCCACTATATTCTTGGTTGCAGTACAGGCGGTTGCGTAAGACGGTCTCACTCAAACAGGCGGAAAATATTTCAGAGTTTCTTGTTGAACAGGCGGATAGTCCTTATGCTGCCTGGCTAAAACGAATCTGGCTGGACTATTTAGCAAAAAATGATCTTTGGGCGGACTATGTTGAAGAGTATCAACGGCAGCGAAACGAACGTTTCCAGTGCCATTTTTATTGGGGATTACATCAACTTGGTGAAGATGATCGGGCGTTATTTGGTGCTCGAGATTTATGGTTGGTCGGACACTCACAACCAAAAGCGTGCGACCCGTTATTTGAATGGTTTCAAAAGAGCGATCTGTTTACCAGTAACTTGATTTGGCAACGCATTGAGCTGGCGATGGGATCGGGGAAAAGCAGCCTGGCTGGTTATTTGGGACGATTTCTGCCGAGTGAAGATCAGGAAATTTTAAAGCAGTGGCAGCATATTCATCGGCATCCTCGGGAGCTTTTAAACTGTCGTGACTGGGATGCACTGGGAGTATGGAAGGCAAAAATATTTGTTCACGGCATCCTCAGGTTATCAAGAAAAGATCCAGAACTTGCGTTGCGGGTGTGGGATGCGAAGAAAGATCAGTTTGAACTGGGCCCAGCAAAACTGATGCCGGTAGAGAACCGGCTTGCACTCAAGTTGGCGGTTAGGAAGAACCCTTTAGCGCGTAATCAGCTGAGAAAAATACCTGATGATCAAAGTGACGCGCCTGTTCGGGAGTGGCGAATTAGGGATGCACTAGGTCAAAAATCGTGGCCAGATGTACAAAGTGCTATAGCGAGATTGCCGGAGCAGGAAAGTAAACTGCCCAAATGGCGTTACTGGTCGGCCAGAGCGATGGAGGAACAAGGAGATGAGCTGGCCGCTGATGAGGCTTATCTGGATATTTCTACGGCACGAAGCTACTACGGTTTTATGGCATCAGATCGCCTTAATCGACATTATTCGTTCGCTGATCAGCCTTTGGAGGTGGATGAAGCCGTATTAAGTAGTCTCGAGGGACTTTCTGCATTTCAGGCGGTGAAAGAGTTTTTGTATTTTAAACGTGAGACACAAGCACGGCGTCAATGGTGGCACGCTATTAAAGAATTTGACCGAGAGCAGCTTCTGGTTGCGTCAAAGCTGGCGCAGAAATGGGGCTGGGAGCAGATTGCTATTTTGACCATCGCAAGAGGCAAATACTGGAATGACCTATCTCTTCGCTTTCCAGTCAGCTATGCATCGCTTATTGAGCAGCAAACAGGCGAGAAAAAGCTAGATAAAGCGCTAGTTTATGGCCTCATACGTCGAGAAAGCACATTTGATAAGCATGCTCGCTCACCAGTTGGAGCACGCGGTTTAATGCAAATTATGCCTGCAACGGGCAAGCAGATTGCAAACCGATTAAAAGAAAAGTGGAAATCGGCAGCAATATTGTACGAACCTGAGGTAAACGTACGTTTTGGAACAGATTATTTCCAGATGCTGCTGGAGCGTTTTGATGGAAATCCTGTTCTGGCAATGGCAGCCTATAATGCGGGGCCTCACCGTGTTAATCGCTGGCTTCCTCAGGGCACGGAGATGACTGCGGATAACTGGATCGAAACGATTCCATTTAAAGAGACTCGTCAGTACGTGAGTACTATTCTGACCTATGCCGTTATCTACCAAAGGCAACTTAACCAGCCAACATCAAAGATGTCGGGTTATATGCCGGTTATAGCTGCAGACACAAAACCTCCGAAACCGTCCACAATCTACAGTCTGCCGATAAAGAGTTGTCATTGATAATCTGTTGATTACGAGATTATCGGGCTAGAATCAATAAATCGGTGAATTTCTTTTCGTCTTATTAGATAATGCCTATCTTTCACCATGACTAAATAATGGGTAATTAGGAATTTTCATGCAAAAACAGAGCAGTTATACACGGGAAGAACTCCTTCAATGTGGACACGGAGAGCTGTTTGGTCCAGGTAATGCGCAATTGCCACTTCCCCCTATGTTGATGTTCGACAGAATTACACAAATTAGTGAAGAGGGTGGAAAATACGGCAAAGGTGAAATTATTGCTGAGCTGGATGTAACACCGGAGCTCTGGTTTTTTGGCTGCCACTTCAACGAAGACCCTGTAATGCCCGGTTGTTTGGGGCTGGATGCAATGTGGCAACTGATCGGGTTTTATCTTGGCTGGAAGGGTGGTCCAGGCAGAGGGCGCGCTCTGGGTGGGGGTATCAAGTTTACCGGCCAGGTTTTGCCAACAGCTAAAAAAGTAACCTACCGGATTAATTTAAAGCGCGTCATTATGCGTAGGCTTGTGATGGGAATCGCCGATGCCGAAATGGAGGTTGATGGCAAGCTGATTTATGAGGCAAGTGACCTGAAAGTGGGTCTATTTACATCAACTGCGGATTTCTGAGGAAAGTTTATGAGACGTGTCGTCATTACAGGTATGGGGATTATTTCGAGCATTGGAAACAATCTCGAAGAGGTTCTGGAGTCATTGAAGGCTGGAAAGTCTGGTCTTGAATTTAGTGAAGAATATAAAGAGCTTGGCTTTCGCAGCCATGTTTACGGCCCAATAAAGATTGATTTAAAAGCGGCGGTCGACCGGAAAATCAAGCGCTTTATGGGTGATGGTGCGGCTTATAACTACCTTGCGATGAAGCAGGCAATTGAAGACTCGGGCCTGGAAGAGTCTGATGTTTCAAATCCAATGTCTGGTCTGATCAGTGGATCGGGTGGTGCCTCTACAGAGAATATGGTCGAAGCGGCTGATATTTTGCGCAATAAAGGCGTTCGTCGTGTCGGCCCCTATATGGTGCCACGCACAATGTGCAGCACTAACTCAGCTTGCCTGGCGACACCCTTTAAGATAAAAGGCGTTAATTACACAATTAGCTCCGCCTGTGCGACTAGCGCACACTGTATCGGCAATGGTATGGAGTTGATCCAGCTGGGCAAGCAGGACATTGTCTTTGCCGGAGGGGGTGAAGATGTACATTGGACGCAAACGGTTCTTTTTGATGCGATGGGTGCTTTGTCGTCAAAATATAATGACACACCTGAAACAGCGTCTCGCCCATACGATGTGACACGTGATGGCTTTGTGATTTCAGGTGGTGCTGGTATGTTTGTGCTCGAAGAGCTGGAGCATGCAAAAGCACGTGGCGCGAAAATTTATGCGGAACTGGTCGGTTATGGTGCAACCTCTGATGGCTACGATATGGTCGCGCCATCGGGTGAAGGTGCTGTCCGCTGTATGCAGCAGGCGATGAAAACGGTTGACGGCAAAATTGACTACATTAATGCCCATGGAACCAGTACTCCTGTTGGTGACACAAAAGAGCTAGAAGCGGTTAGGGAGGTTTTTGGTGAAAATGTTCCCTATATCAGTTCTACGAAATCATTGACCGGGCATGCGCTAGGCGGAGCGGGCGTAAACGAAGCAATTTACTCGTTATTGATGATGCAGAATAATTTTATATCGGCCTCTGCCAATATCACTGAACTTGACCCAAAAGCTGAAGGAATGCCTATCGTTCGGGAGCGTTTGGATGATGTTGAACTCAACACCATTATGTCTAACAGTTTTGGCTTTGGTGGAACCAATGCAACCCTGATTATGCAGCGCTATAAAGGCTAGCCTTTATACTTATAGCTGGATTTCTCAGTCGCTGGATAGATTGAAGTAACGGGGCCATTTGGCCCCGTTTTAGTTACAGATGAAATTTATGAGACAGGATGCAGGCGACCTCAAAGATGATCGCAGACAGAAGACAAATCTGAATAAATTGCAGAAAAAGCTACGCCGCAATATGGGGCAGGCGATTGCTGACTTCGAAATGATCGAAGAGGGCGATAAAGTGATGGTTTGTCTCTCTGGAGGTAAAGACTCTTTTACGATGCTGGATATTTTGATGAATCTCCAGCGTAGTGCTCCGATCAAGTTTGAAATAATTGCCGTTAATCTCGACCAGAAACAGCCGGGGTTTCCGGCTGATGTTTTACCTAACTATCTGAAGCAGTTAAACATCCCTTTTTTCATTATTGAACAAGACACTTACAGCGTTGTTAAGCGTGTTATTCCCGAAGGTAAAACAACCTGTAGCCTCTGCTCACGGTTACGCCGTGGCTCGCTTTATACCTGGGCCGAAGAAAATGGCATCACGAAGATTGCATTAGGGCATCACCGAGATGACCTGATTGAGACACTTTTTTTGAACATGTTTTATGGCGGAAAGCTCAAAACAATGCCGCCTAAACTGCTGAGTGACAATAAGAAGCACGTTGTCATTCGTCCAATGGCGTACAGCAGAGAGAAAGATATTGTCCGTTATGCTGAGGGACAAAATTTCCCAATTATTCCCTGCAATTTGTGTGGGTCGCAGGAAAACCTGCAGCGCAAAGCGATGAAAGAAATGCTAACTCAGTGGGACAGGCAGTTCCCTGGCAGATTAGAGACAATTTTTTCAAGCATTCAGGATGTTGTACCTTCCCACTTAGTTGACAGAAAACTGTTTGATTTTACAAACCTTTCTCAGCTATCTGTGGCATCAGAATCCGAGCCGATAGATGGAGAAGAGATTCTTCGTCTTGATCTATCAGGGAAAGATGCTTAGTCTCTCCTCACAAGGAATGAATAGAGGGGAGATAAAGATGCAATCTTATCGTCATATATTATTAGCGGTTGATTTTTCCAATGCAGATAGATTGGTAGTAGAGCGAGCAACTAATCTGGCAAAACAGTCTCAAGCTGAAATCTCTGTCATCCATGTTGTCGATAATCTACCCATTTCCGAGCCTGGCTATGATGTGCTCAATTCACTGGATCTTGAGTTAACTGAGGTGCTAATTGATAAAGCCAAGAAGCAGTTGTCGGCGTTGGCGGAAGAGCTATCAGTGCCGGAGCAACGGTGCCACCTGCAAATGGGAAGAGCCATTAGTGAAATAACCACTTTAGCCGAGGAGAGGGAGGTTGACTTAATTGTTATAGGGTCGCACGGACGGCATGGGTTGGGGTTATTGCTGGGCTCAACAGCAAATGGTGTATTACACCATGCAAAATGTGATGTGTTGGCGGTGAGAGTTTATGATGATTGAGCTAAATTGGTAAGTTTAAGGAATAAAAAAACCCTGCTTTAATAAAGCAGGGTTTCTTTATCGATCTAGAGTTCTTAAAGCGGATTTACAGCTGTTGCTGTTAAACCTTTAGGTCCATTCTCACTTTCGAAGCTCACTGCCTGGCCTTCTTTTAGCGTTTTGAATCCATCACCCTGAATTGCAGAGAAATGAACAAAAATATCTTCACCGCCATCATCAGGAGCAATAAAACCAAAACCTTTAGACTCGTTGAACCACTTAACTTTACCTGTTGCCATCTTAATCTTCCTCAATAAAACATATGCTTTGTAATAGCAAACAGAATGGATTCCCGAAAAACCTGTTTAGGATTTTGGCATCAATTTCTGAAAGCTCTCGCGATTATAGGCAACTTTGAATTGAGACTGCAACAGTTTTACCTAAAAAGTAGGCTGAAAGGCTAAAATAAGGCGTTTTCCCACTGGAAGTTGGGGTTAAATAGCCTGTCTGGTCACTTTTCTGGAGGTGAGCGGTAAAGTAGGTATAGATCTGTTAGTGTCTCTGGAAGCTGTTCGAGCAAGCTTTCGTACTGCTCTTCATCTTCTATGAGCTCTTCCAGTTGCTCTTCAAACAGGCCGGACAGAGCCATCACGGGAAGCGTTAATTCAGCAATAATGCTTTCTTCCTTGTTAGAGAACCATGCCTCTTCTTTTATAAAGAATGCCTCAACAAAGCCGATACACCAGTTTTGCAGTTCTGCTTCGTGATCCCCATTCGAAGTAAAAGGGAATTCGATGAGAGC
>QNFJ01000132.1 GCA_003646305.1 Gammaproteobacteria bacterium
GCCCAGGCAGGGCTGGAAAAGATCTCCAAGACACCGGTATAAGCTGGATTTTAGTCGGTGACACGGCCACCTCGCCATCTTTTCAGGTTCAGCGATTGAAATTCTGAAAGAAAATTGCTCTCTCTACACCCCGTTTGTTTGTCTTATACTTTACATGGTAATTGACGCTTGTCAGAGCTAAGGAGAAAGCGGATGAAAAAATGCCACATTATCCCAAATAACCAAGGGGTCTTTGAATATCCTGTTTTTTCAGATCAAAGATTAACCAAAGAACATTAGTTTAATATAGATCTATCTTGCAAAGTTTTGCTATACCTATCAGAAAACTATTGAAACTATTGAAACTATTGAAACTATTGAAACTATTGAAACTATTGAAACTATTGAACCTGTGGTTTATCATTGTGTTAAAATCAGTTTATCCTTTATTGGTTTTCTTTCGTTGATATGCGCGGTGATCTTTGCGTATATGTGGAGCCTTGGTGCGTGGCTGGTGACACCTTTTTTTGGGTTGGAAATTCTGCTTATTTTTTTTGCCACATATATTTTCTATCACCGAAACAGCTATCGCGAGGTGATTAAACTTAGTCGTGAAGCGGTCATTATTGAAAAAGGCCGTCATTGTGCAGAGCAGGACTGGCAATTACAGCGAGCCTGGACAAGTGTCAAGGTGACTAATTCAAATCATAAAATGTACTTGCCGACGGTGTACCTCACTTCGCATGGCAGGTCGATTGAAATTGGTGAGTTTCTTAATGGAGAAGATAAGCATATTCTGTTGGGAAAGCTGAATGAGTTATTTGTTAACAACAACTAAGTATTTTTTTTGCCAGCATCTTGCGTCAATTAGTTTGAAATTGGTCTTAATATAATTATAAAAATGGAGGAAAAAATGATAAATCTCGATTTTGGGTTTACCGAAGAGCAAATTATTTTACGCGACTCAGTCCGTCGTTTTGTACGGGAGCATGTGCCTGAAGAGTACGCCCGTAAATGTGACCAGGAAAAAATAGCACCGCTGGAGGCATTCGATAAGCTGGCTGAAATGGGCTGGCTGGGTGTGGCCATTCCCGAGCAGTACGGTGGCTCCGGACTGGGGTTTGTCGAGCTGGGTATCATTATGGAGGAGCTTGCTTATGGCTTGCTCGAACTTTCCGTACTGGTTTATCGGGCTGCGGTACACGGGGCAGCCTCGTTACTCACTTATGGGACTGAAGCACAGCGCGAGGCTTATCTGCCACTAATCGCCGAAGGTAAATTTAAATCCTCAATGAGTTTGACTGAGCCTAACGCTGGCTCTGATGCCGCTGGTATCCAAACCCGTGCTGTCGCTGATGGTGATTATTTTATTATCAATGGGCAAAAGATATTCAATTCACAAGTGGATCTGGCAAACCGGACAGTGCTGGTGACGCGGACTGACCCCGATGCGCCAGCACACAAAGGGATGAGTCTGTTTTTTGTTGATCCGCACCAACCGGGCGTTACTATTGAACGCCTGGATACGCTCTGTTTCCGTTCAGTCGGAACGAACCGGGTTACTTACGAAGATGTTCGTGTGCATAAAAGTGACTTGCTGGGCCAGTTAAACAATGGCTGGAAGCATTTGATGACAAATCTGAATAAAGAACGATTCTCTGTTTCGGTACAGGTGACGGGTTCCGCCCAGCAGGCATTGGACTGCGCAACTCAATACGCAAAAGACCGTATTCAGTTTGGTAAACCCATTGGATCTTTTCAGGCTATTCAACACAAACTGGCCGACATGCAAATCCAGGTTCATAACTCCCGTTTGATGGTTTATGATCTTGCTCGCAAACTGGATGCTGGTGTCAGTTGTCGCACCGAAGCCTCGATGACAAAAGTCTACACCGCGGAGGCTTATCACAAGGTAGCCGATGAAGGGATGCAAATTCTCGGTGGTTATTCGATGATGCCTGATTTCCCGATGGAAAGGCACTATCGCGACTGCCGTATTATGCGAATTGGTGGTGGCTCAAGTGAGGTCATGAGAACATCTATTGCTAAAGATATGGGGTTTTAAAAATGGCTTCGCGGGAAAGGGCGCTCGGTAGCAGAACCTGTGTTATCACAGTTCAATCAGCAGGGACGCCGCTGAACATTGGCTCGGCATGGATTCCTGCGTGCTCTGGCCCAGGCAGGGCTGGAAAAGATCTCCAAGACACTGATATAAGCTGGATTTTAGTCGGTGATACGGCCACCTCGCCGTCTTTTCAGGTTCAGCGATTGAAATTCTGAAAGAAAATTGCTCTCTCTACACCCTGTTTATTTGTCTTATACTTTGACTATTCCCAATTGTCTCGGATTTACTTGTCTACAGCTTGATTGGAGAGCACTGCCCCTTACCGGGCGATGGATATTTCTAGCTGCGCAGTCTGATCCCGGAAGTAATTTGGGTATCTAACAAACTACCACCGTAATTTTAAGTATACTCAAAGCATCCGAGCTCTGGACACACCCTCAATAACTCTATAATCTTTTTTTTACGATATTCGCACAGGAGTAATACCCGATGAAGTTCGAAGACTATCAGACTTTTAAATTTGAGCGTGATGGGCGTATCTTGACGGTTACCATCAACCGGCCAGATCACATGAATGCCGTCAACGAGAGGATGCATCGTGAGATGGCGAGCGTCTTCCATGATGTGCAAAAGGATCGCGATAGCGACGTTGTTGTACTCACTGGCGCGGGCCGTGCGTTCTGCGCCGGCGGCGACACCGCGTGGTTTCAGAAAATGATCGACGACCCCGCCGAATTCGAGGTGATCATCACCGAAGCGCGCAGTATTGTGATGGGACTGCTGGAACTGGAGAAGCCAATCATCTGTCGGCTCAACGGTGCCGCCGCCGGTCTTGGTGCGACCATTGCGTTGTTGTGCGATATTGTAATCGCTTCCGAGAAGGCCTTAATCGGCGACCCGCATGTGTGTATGGGCTTAGTCGCTGGCGATGGTGGTTGCGTGATCTGGCCGCAACTCATTGGTTTTAACAAGGCCAAGGAACTACTCATGCTTGGCGACATGCTGAAGGCGGCGGAGGCCGATAAATATGGCCTGATCAATCACCTGGTTGCCCACAACGAGCTTGATGCCAAAACGAATGAGATCGCCGGTCGACTGGCGGGCGGTGCGACCAAGGCGATCCGCTTCACGAAAATCACTGCCAATGTCCCGCTGAGAAAACTTGCCGCCGAACTGATGGATGTCAGCTTACCTTATGAGGCGCTAACCAATATGACCAACGACCACCAGGAAGCCATCAACGCCTTTAACGAAAAACGCAAGGCGCAATTTACCGGTAGCTAAATCATACCTGCACCGCTGTGGGCGCGAGGCGCTAACCCGGCAAGGAGTACATATGTATTTTCAAGAAGAACCCGAACACATCTTAATCATCCGTCAGCAAATCAAGCGTTTTATCGCCGAAGAAATGCCGCGCGACCTTGTGCGTCAATGGGATCGCGATATGCATATGCCGAAAGATGTAATGTGCAAATTAGCCAAGCTTGGTGTGTGTGGTCTGACCGTCGATGAGCAGTATGGCGGGATCGGCCGCGATATCTACGCTGCATTGGTTGTTATCGAAGAACTGGCCCGACGCAGTATGCATCTCGCCGGTCCGTTCATCCACACCGCATTTTATGGCGGTATTAATATTTCTGAAAGCGGATCCGAGGCACAAAAGCAGGCCTACTTACCGAAACTCGCACGCGGCGAATTGATGTTTGCCTATGGCCTATCCGAACCCGATGTGGGCGGCGATCTAGCCGATGTTCGCACTACTGCGCGGCGTACTTCGGACGGTGCTCACGTAATTATCAATGGCACCAAGCGCTGGTGTACCGCGGCGCGCGAGTCGGACTTTATTTATTGCCTGGTACGTTCCGATACTGAGGCTCCACGCTACCACAATCTGTCATTCGTACTAGTGCCGACCGATGCGCCGGGGATAAGTTTCTCCGACATCGAACACACTGGCTTACGCTATGCCAAAACTGGTGACGTAATCTTAGACGACGTGCAAATTCCGGTGGAAAACATCGTTGGTGGCGAGGCCGGTTGGAACACAGGCTGGAGCAAACTCATCGGGCCAGCACTCGATGTCGAACGCCTTGAAATCACCACCTGCGCGCTCGGCATAGCGCACGCGGCAGTTGAAGACGCATGGCAGTATGCACAAGAGCGGCGCCAGTTCGGCAAGCTCATCTCATCGCATCAAGCTATTCGCCATACCCTGGCCGATGCTAAGACCAAGCTTCAGGCCTGCGACCACATGCTCTATCACGCTGCCTGGCTTGCCAACGAAGGGAAACCGTGTGCAGTAGAAAGCTCCATGGCGAAACTATTTATTGGCGAGACCGCGCTTGAAATAGCACTTGAGTGTCAGAAAGTTATGGGCGCCTACGGTTTGGCCACGGAATACGACATGGAACGCTACGTGCGCGATCTGATGTGCATGCCTATCGTCGGCGGCAGCTCTAACATGCAACGCAACAACATCACCGGGCAACTGCATCTGGCCCGCGACTGACCTTCGAGCAGCACGGGCGACCCTACCCCTGGGCCGGCCCGCCCGTGCTGCCTTGGCTCGTTTGGCCTCTTCGAGGATGGCACAAAGATCCGAGGCTTCGATCTGCCTGCGATCGAAGAAAGGGCCTACGGTCATGGGTTGGGCTGGCGCTCCCAAAAACAAGAAGCGCGGTGCATAGCTGAGTTTGACGAGCAGGGCTAGCGGCCGTTGCAAGGCGACTTAGTTGGGCATGTCACTGTAAAGTACATATTCCCATTTCTCCGTGCTGACAGACTCCAGTTACAACCACCCTCAATAAACAACCTGGCCGCAAGCGGACGGATTGTTTATTGAAATTTGTCGGGTGTGCGGAAAGATGTATATATCGGATATGGCTCAGGTAGTAAAAAGCTGAACATGGCGGTAGAAGATGATGAGAGGCTAAGTAAGATTAAAAATATGTTAAACAATAGCCGCGATTATTTGTTGACGCGCATCGAATGCTTCCCGGCCAGATTCCCTCTCAATTTTTCAAGGACTGAGTAGGGCTAGCAATCCCTCGACAGCCACTACACACATATTCTGCAGGAAAAATGCGTGTAGTGGTCAGCTGAGGCTGAAGGGAAAAACAACTCTATGCTGCGGTAATACCCCCATCGATAACCAGCTCGCCACCACCCAGGGCCTCCATCCCCTCTTCAAGCATGGGCGTAAGCATGCCACCGGGGTGGATGGAGTTAATGCGAATCTTATTCCTTTTCTGTGCACATTCCATCGCACAGCCTTTGGTTAACAAACGCACTGCACCCTTAAGGGCCCATTGAAAGATTCTGGGCGTGCACTGGCTAAAATTAATAATGACTATGATGGTGATGCTTCTAGGATTGGTGATTTTAGTGCGTGGGCGCTTTATTGCTGAAACTCCGGAGCAAATTGAAATTTTACGCCATAAAATATTTGCATCACAAGATGTGCTTGGCATTGAGGGAAATCCGAAAGACTTATTTGCGGAGCCTACAAACACACATTTTCGCACTATTAATGCAAAGCTTCGTCGGCCTCGAGATTTTGTGTGTCGGGATAATGTTTCCGCCCAGTTTGGATGTTCCCATCCAGCATTGACTGCGCCACGGTGTGTGACTTCAACACTGCAGATGCTGGAGTTGAATCCGAATGCTGTCGCCTGGCAAGGGTGCCCTTGGTCACGCCACCTACGAATGCCATCGCCCTGAGCAAACATTACTCTACCAGCTCATAGAGAAGCATTACCCTGTGCTGATCGAGCAGTTTGATGCTCAGGGTAAAAACCTGCCCTTGCATGTGCATCAGGAATTCGAAGCGTATCTCAAGTGTGGCCGCCTCGAACACGGTTTCCTGCGGGTGCGCTGCGACAACTGTCAGTTTGAGCGCCTGGTGGCATTTTCCTGCAAGAAGAGGGGGTTTTGCCCCAGCTGTGGCGCACGCCGTATGGCCGAAACCGCAGCTCTGCTGGCTGATGAAGTCTTTCCTGATGTACCGCTGCGCCAGTGGGTGATCAGCTTCCCCTTTCCCCTTCGATACCTGTTCGCTGCCCACCCGCAGGCAATGGGGAAGGTGCTGGGTATCGTCTACCAGGCGATTTCCACTCACCTGATACACAAGGCCGGCTTGAAGTGTAAAGCCGGCGCGACCGGGGCCGTGACGCTGATACAGCGCTTCGGCTCAGCATTGAACCTCAACATTCATTTTCACA
>QNFJ01000133.1 GCA_003646305.1 Gammaproteobacteria bacterium
ATCCTCTCAATTCGTAATAAAGGGTTGATGATCGGCATCGAACTAGCCAAACCTTGCACAGAGCTTGTCTCAATTGCTCTGGAAAACAAACTATTGATCAATGTAGCATCAGGTAATACGATTAGACTGCTACCGCCGTTAGTCATAAGTGATGAAGAGGCTGTTCTTCTGGTTGAAAAACTGAGCCTTCTTATCGAAAATTTTACGAAAGAATAAAAAAATCATGATATGCAGACATTTCCTTACCCTGAACGACTTAAGCGGTGCTGAATTAAAACAGCTTATCCAACGTGCTATAGAACTCAAAAAAATGCAGCATGAACGGGTTATTTTTGAACCTCTCAAAAATAGAGTGCTAGGAATGATTTTCGACAAATCATCCACCCGCACCCGCATCTCATTTGAAACAGGCATGGCCCACTTTGGTGGTAGCTCGATCTTTTTGTCTCCTCGCGACACACAACTGGGGCGAGGAGAGCCTATTGCAGATAGCGCTCGCGTAATCTCCCGCATGGTTGACTGCATTATGATTCGCACGCACAGCCACGACAATATCACCCAGTTTGCCAAAAACTCTCAAGTGCCCGTGATTAATGCACTAACTGATGATTTTCATCCTTGCCAGCTATTGGCCGATATGCAAACTTTCTGGGAACACCGTGGCGACATTCAAGGCAAACGGATTGTCTGGATTGGTGATGGAAACAATATGTGTCATTCTTATATCAATGCAGCCTGCTTACTTGATTTTGAATTGGTCGTTGCCTGCCCAGAAGGCTACGAGCCCGATGCATTACTCGTTGAAAAAGCCGGGTCACGATTGACTGTTTTAAACGACGCAAAGATCGCAGCCAAAGATGCTGATCTTGTTGTGACCGACGTTTGGGCCAGCATGGGCCAGGAAGAGGAACAGAAAAAACGTGAACTCGCATTTAACGGTTATCAGGTTAATGAAGAACTCATGTCGCTCGCTGCAAGTGATGCGCTTTTCATGCACTGCCTGCCCGCCCATCGAGGAGAAGAGGTCAGTGCTGGCGTAATTGATCACCCAGACAGTGTGGTATGGGATGAGGCAGAGAATCGACTTCATGCCCAAAAAGCACTTCTTGAATTTCTACTTGCCTGATTATCGAACAATCACCTAAATTGAACCTATTACTTAATTAAACAGAGACCCGATGTGAAAAAACTTTTCATTCTACTAACGACTCTAGTCGTACTCTCTTTTTCAGCATTTGCCGAGCAACAGGCATTTATTACAGACCAGCTTGAGGTCACCATGCGCACAGGCCAAAGCAGCCAGCATAAGATAAAGCGCATGCTAAAAAGCGGCAAACCTGTCAAGGTAATTGAGCAAAATAAAGAAACTGGTTACAGCAAGGTCAGGCTAAACAACGGCTCTGTGGGCTGGGTTCTAACACGGCAACTGGTCTACAAGCCCGTTGCCAGCTTACAGCTGAAATCAACCCTGAATAACCTGAGCATAATTAAAACCGAAAACAAAAAGATAAAAGAAGAACTTTCTCTTTTAAAAGGCGAAGCTGGCAATACTGCAAATGAAAATAAAACACTCAGTGCGGAAACAGAAAAACTAAGTCATGAGCTGGACAGTATCCGTGCGACTGCCGCAAGTGCGATTCAGGTTGCACAGGAAAAAGAGCTTCTACAGGAGCGCGTCGTTAACCTTGAGCGCGAAATGCAAACGATAACCAGAGAAAATCAGGCATTGCAGGATAGTTCTGCTCAAGACTGGTTCTTGATTGGTGGTGGTGTTCTCTTTGGTGGCATGCTGCTCGGCCTGCTCATCCCAAAAATCAGCTGGCGGAAAAAATCTAGCTGGGACTCTTTTTAACCCCCCCCCAACTTAAAATGGTCAACCACCTGCCCGGTACGCTTGCAATGATCGCTGCACTGATTGAGAAGCCCTCTGTCAGCTGCACCGACCCAGCATTCGATCAAAGCAACCTTTCCGTCATCAATCTGATTGCTGAATGGGCAGAAACGTTAGGATTTAATGTTGAGATAATGCCCCTTGCGGGCAACCCTGGTAAAGCCAACCTGATTGCTACACTTGGCAACAACAATCACCGAAATGGGCTGGTGTTATCTGGCCATACCGATACTGTTCCATTCGATGAGGCAAAGTGGCACTCAGACCCATTCAAGCTAGCCGAAAAGGATCAGCGACTTTATGGGCTCGGTTCAGCTGATATGAAATCTTTTTTTGCGCTCGCACTTTCCGCAGCAAACCGTTTCGATGCAAAAAAACTCCAGCAACCTTTAACTCTTATCGCCACCTGCGATGAAGAGAGCACAATGTCCGGTGCACGGATGCTTGTTGACCAGGCCATCAAACCGGGGCGTTACGCTATTATCGGCGAACCGACCAACCTTCACCCCGTTCGCATGCACAAAGGCATTATGATGGAGTCAATTATCATTCATGGAAAGAGCGGGCACTCCAGCGACCCAGAATTGGGTGCCAATGCCATTGAAGGGATGCATAAAGTGCTTCAGTCACTACTTGAATGGCGTCAGGAGCTGCAAAAAAACAACCGTAATCCACTCTTCAAGGTTGATGTTCCCACAATGAATATTGGTTCAATTCATGGTGGGGACAATCCAAACCGGATCTGCTCACATTGTGAAACACAAATCGACATCCGCCCTCTACCCGGCATGGATATTGATGAGCTACGTTACAGTCTCAAAAAACGGCTTGAACCAATTCTGGACAGCACGTCTGGTCTGACATTAGAACTAAACTCCCTTTTTCCCGGCACGCCGCCGTTTGAAACAGCAGAAAGCGCAAAAATCATTCAATCTGCAGAACAGATTAGTGGTCACAGGGCAGGTGCCGTTGCTTTTGGGACAGAAGCGCCTTACCTAAACCAGCTTGGGTTGGAGACGGTTATTATGGGACCAGGTAGTATCGACCAGGCTCATCAACCCAACGAATTCCTGGCACTTGATCAAATTAACCCGACAATCTCTTTTCTGGAGAAGATGATTGGTCAATATTGTTTTTCGTCCGAGGCCGGTTTATGAGTGACGAAAAAGACTTTCTCGGCTGGTTTCGTGACTCTTCACCTTACATCCACTCTCATCGTGGCTGTACATTTGTCGTCGCCTTTGGTGGTGAAGCGCTACTTTCTGATCACTTTTCCAGCCTGATTAATGATTTTGCGCTACTCAATAGCCTTGGCATACGACTAGTGCTTGTACATGGTATTCGCCCACAAATTGAAGAGCGGTTACTCGGTTATGATGGTTCAAGCCAATATAAAGATGGCCTGCGTATCACCGATGATAAAGCCCTGCAATGTGTTAAAGAGGCAGCAGGTATTGTTCGTGTTGAAATTGAAGCGCGCCTCTCCATGGGGCTTCCCAACTCACCGATGGCGGGCGCAAAAATCAGCGTCGCATCAGGAAACATGGTAACAGCCAAGCCATTAGGCGTTAGAGGTGGCACCGATTTTTGCCACACAGGTACCGTTCGCCGTATCGACAACGATGCCATTCACCAGAAACTGGATCAAAATAACATCGTATTGCTCTCCCCTATCGGCTACTCGTTAACAGGGGAAGTTTTTAACTTGAGTGCCGAGGCTGTGGCCACGGAAGCCGCCATTGCTCTTGGTGCTGATAAGTTACTGCTACTGCACGAAGATAGTGGCATCTTTAACCAAGAGCACCAGCTTTACCGCCAGCTCACAACTGCAGAGGCCAGCAGTTTACTGGAAAACCCGAACAGCCTCTCACCCTCCTCATCGAATCATTTACACGCAGCGGTCAAAGCCTGCGAAGCTGGCGTGACGCGCTGTCACGTGCTCGACCGAAAAATTGATGGCGCCCTTCTGCGCGAGCTTTTCACTCGCGATGGCGTTGGAACACTCATCAGCGCCGAACCATTTGAAAAGATTCGCCCAGCAACGCTTGATGACATTGCTGGCATCATCGATCTCATCCGCCCACTGGAAACAGAGGGCATCCTGATTGAACGCCCGCATGAGAGGCTGGAGGCCGAGATTAATGACTACACCGTCATCAGCCGAGACGGCCTGATTATCGGCTGTAGTGCGTTACACCTGTTTAAAGAGGGAAAAAGTGGGGAAATCGCCTGCGTTGTTCTTCATCATCAATATCAAGGTGGATCAAGAGGCGAACAGTTATTGAGCTATATGGAAAAGCTGGCCCGTTCCGAAAAGCTCGAATCACTCTTTGTTCTCACTACCCAGAGCGAACACTGGTTTATTGAAAAGGGCTTCAAGCAGGCCACACCTGTCGACCTCCCCACATCTCGCCAGGCCAGCTACGATTCGCAACGAAAATCGAAGGTTCTCATCAAAAAACTTCCCTAGCAAACAAATCCTGCTGCCATTAAGCACGTCTGAGCCACTCCAAAACTAGACTTTTCAACAGCCTCAACTATAACTACTTGAACAACCGATAGAATACTCTCAGGAAGAGCACGTAAATTCAGATAAATGGCTGTATCACAAGAAAAACACTCTGGCGAAGGCTTTAGTAAAGACAATAATGGGCTAAATATCGTGCAGTTGACCGACTTGCACCTGTTTGCCGACCCTGAAAGCCGGCTGCTTGGCATTCAAACTGAAGAGAGCTTTCTCTCGGTTCTGGAGCTTGCTCAGAAACAGCACGCAAAGCCCGACTTGATGCTATTCACCGGCGACCTGACACAAGATGCTTCTGCGGCAGCATATCAGCGTCTCCAGGACTATTTAAGTAAACTGGATATTCCCTGCTATTGCCTGCCCGGCAATCATGACGATCCGGAATTAATGCGCTCACTGTTAAATTTCAACAACATCAAGACCTCTTCCAGCATTCTGCAAAAAAAGTGGCAAATCATCTGCCTGAATAGCAAACTTCCCGGTTCAGAAGGCGGCCATCTTGCAGCTAAAGAACTAAAGCTGCTCAAGCAGAGCCTGAAATCCCACCCAGACAAGCCAACTCTGATTGTGCTTCACCACCCACCCCTTCCGGTGGGAAGTCCATGGCTCGATACCATGACGCTCGATAACCCGGATGCGCTCTTTGAAATTATCCACCAGAACCCGCAGGTAAAAGGATTATTAGTTGGCCATGTCCACCAGGATCAGGACTGGCAGCAAAATGGCGTACGGTTACTGACAACGCCCTCGACCTGCTTCCAGTTCAAACCCAACAGCCGCGATTTTGCGCTTGACCAACAACCACCTGGCTATCGCTGGCTAAGCCTGCACCAAAATGGCTCTATTGAAACTGGCATATCCCGTCTCGCATCCATGCCCGAGGGGCTCAATAACGGTTCGCTGGGATACTAATTTTTAGCCAGAAAACCCTGTAAGTGAGGCTCGAGTTCCTTCAACGCCTGCTGATAGACTTCCTGTTTAAAATCAACAACATTTTTGGCTGGCTCCCAATAATTCACCCACTCCCACGCTTCAAACTCGGGTCTATCCGAACAATCAAAGCAAACATGCTCTTCGTCACTAATTAGCCGGAGCAAAAACCATATCTGCTTTTGGCCGATACAAACATGGCGCGAATTCCGGCGGACAAAACGCTCTGGCAAAAGATAACGTAGCCAGTCTTCCGTCTGACCCATAATCTCAACATGCTCGGGCATTAAACCAATCTCTTCTCTAAGCTCGCGAAACATCGCCACTTCAGGCTTTTCATGCGCGCGTATCCCACCCTGTGGGAATTGCCATCCTCTCTGACCTATTCTCTGAGCCCAGAGTACCTGTCCTACATCGTTACTTAAAACGATGCCTACATTAGGGCGATAACCTTCTTCATCAATCATGGGGTATCATTACCGTTCAATTCATTCAGGGCTAACGCCCACTATTAGAGTGATTCTACAATTATTCTTCCTTAAAATCCTTTGTTATCCCTTTGGCATTTATTTATGAGCCTCGCAATTTTTGATTTAGACAACACCCTTATTGGTGATGATAGTGACCACCTCTGGGGACAGTTCCTAGTTGACCAGGGCATTGTGGATAAAGAGCAATACGAAGCCGCTAACCAGCAGTTTTATGATGACTACAAAGCTGGGCAGCTAGATATTGTCGCCTTTCTCAATTTTTCTTTAAAGGTACTCACTCTCCACTCACCCGAGAAACTATTTCGTTGGCGTCA
>QNFJ01000134.1 GCA_003646305.1 Gammaproteobacteria bacterium
CATAAAACAGTGACAACGGATGAAGTCATTTTTCGCAATTTTCAGCAGGTTCTTGAGTTCCGTATCGGCGATGTGCGGGATTATCATGACGTCTGTTCCGCTGTGAAAGGTGTCGATATAGTGGTCAATGCAGCGGCGTTGAAGCAGGTGCCAACGTGCGAGTATTTTCCGGAGCAGGCGGTGCTGACGAACTGTATCGGTGCGACAAATATTGTTCGGGCGATCAGAGAGCATGGGTATAAAGTTGAAACAGTTGTGGGGGTTAGTACAGATAAAGCAGCAAAACCGGTCAACGTTATGGGAATGACCAAAGCGATTCAGGAGCGTATTTTTACTTCAGCGAATGTTTTGAATCCCAATACACGTTTTATTTGTGTCCGGTATGGAAATGTTCTGGCTTCCAGAGGGTCGGTGATTCCACTTTTTCATGATCAGATTTCAACCGGAGGCCCCGTTACGGTTACGGTTCCCGATATGACCCGTTTTTTGCTTAGTCTCGATCAGGCTGTTGATACTGTTTTTGCTGCATTGAGGGATGCCAAGAGAGGCGAGACATTTGTGCCAGATGCGCCCGCTGCAACGGTTATAAATATTGCTAAAACCCTCATCGGAGACCGCGATATTGAAATTAAGATAACCGGTATTCGCCCAGGTGAAAAAATGCACGAGATCATGGTCTCTGAAGAGGAATGCCATCATACGGTCAAGCGGGGAAACTATTACGCGATTCAACCCATGTTGCCAGAACTTAGGGTTGAAGAGGCGGAATCTCAGGCACTTTCCGATGAATTTAGTTCTGCCAATAGTGTCGGAACGCTTGAGCAGACCCGGGAGTTATTATCTGAACATCGCCTGCTAATTGGGCAGACAACGCTCGCTGAGGGTGAAGAGCTACTGGCCTGAGAAGAAAAATGAATAAATTGAAAGTGATGACGCTGGTTGGTACGCGTCCTGAAATCATCAAACTTTGCCGGGTAATTGCAGAGCTTGAGGAGCATACCGACCATATTCTGGTTCATTCAGGGCAAAATTACGATTACGAGCTGAACGAGGTTTTTTTTGATGACCTTGAAATCCGCAAGCCCGATTATTTTCTTGAAGCGGCAGGGGGAACTGCTTGTGAGACGATTGCAAATGTCATTGTTAAGACAGAGCAATTGTTGTTAAAAGTAAAGCCCGAAGCCTTACTGATATATGGGGACACTAACAGTTGTCTAGCGGCTATTGCCGCAAAAAGGCATCGTGTGCCGGTATTTCATATGGAGGCTGGCAACCGCTGTTTTGACGAGCGCGTACCAGAAGAGATAAACCGCAGGATCCTTGATCATATCAGCGATATCAATATGCCGTTGACCGAGCATGGGCGGCGTTATCTGTTGCAGGAAGGGGTTCGGCCGGAGACGATTATTAAAACCGGTTCCTGTATGGAGGAGGTTCTGGATTATTACCGCGAAGGGATTGATTCGTCAGATGTGGTGAGCCGTCTTAATTTGTGTGAGAAGGACTATTTTGTTGCTAGTGTTCACCGCGAAGAGAATGTTGATAGCCCGACTAATTTGAAGCGGTTGGCCGAATCAATCAACAGGTTGGCGACTGAATTTGATAAACCGGTTATCTTTTCGGTACATCCTCGAACGCGTCAGCGACTGGAAAGTATGGGTATTCATTTTGGCGACAAAATAAAGTTAATGAAACCACTCGGTTTTCTGGACTACATCAAGCTACAAAAAGAAGCTTTTTGCGTAATATCGGATAGTGGAACCATTACAGAAGAGTCTTCGCTGCTTGGCTTTCCGGCCATTACGCTCCGCCAGGCGCATGAGCGGCCCGAAGGGATGGATGCAGGCGCGATTATTATGAGTGGACTCGAACCGGATCGGGTTGTTCAGTCGGTGACGATTGTTACAAGCGAGAAGGGACAATGCGAAGGTGTGGTTGATTATCGGGGTGGGGATGTTTCGCGTAAGGTACTGCATGTTATATTGAGCTACACTGACTACATTAAACGGACAGTCTGGCGAGAGTCTTGTTAAAAAAAGGTATAAATAATCAAGCGATGCCTGTTGTGTGGCCTAGAGTGCTCGTGACGGGAGCGACCGGTTTTGTCGGCAATGCGCTGTTAGAAGCGATGGTTCGCGACGACAGGGTGGTTTCTGCAGCGGTTCGTTGTAACGATGCTTCTCTGATCGAACAGGTTACACAATATCCTATTGGTGATCTGTCGAGTAACAACAACTTTTCTGATGCACTGAAAGGTGTGGACGTGGTGATTCACCTAGCTGCCCGTGTACATGTTATTCAGGAAAGTTCGCTAGATCCTTTGACTGAATTTAGAAAAATTAACAAGGATGCAACGCTTAATCTTGCAAGGCAGGCAGTGGAGGCAGGTGTTAAGCGGTTTATCTTTTTGAGCTCCATTAAAGTGAATGGAGAAATAACACAACCAGGGGAGGTTTTTGCTCCAGATGACCGGTTTGTTCCAATAGACCCTTACGGATTATCTAAACAGGAAGCAGAGCATGAGCTATTAGAGTTGGCGCGGGAAACAGGGTTGGAGGTGGTCATTATTCGACCGCCTTTGGTTTATGGGCCAGCAGTTAAAGGCAATTTTGCTTTGATGATGAAATGGCTCATCAAGGGGATACCATTACCATTTGGCTCAGTTCATAATCGCCGTTCTTTGCTGGCTTTGGATAATCTGGTCAGCTTTATAATCTGCTGCGTTGGACACCCCAAAGCAGCGAATGAAATATTCCTGGTTTCAGACGGGGCAGATGTCTCCACAACAGAGCTCCTGCAAAAAGTGGCTAAAGCCCTTGGGAAAAAGCCCTTATTATTACCGGTGCCAGTTGGTTTGATGAGGTTTTTCGCGAGGATGATTGGTAGAAGTGATGTGGCTGATCGCATGTTTAATTCATTACGAGTTGACGATTCAAAAGCCAGGAATTTGTTGGGTTGGGCTCCGGTCATTACAATGGGCGAGCAGTTGAAGATAACGGCCGAGACATACTTAAAGAGAAAGAGCGTTTAATTTACTCAGGAATCTGTTTTTGAGCAAGAGCGCCAAAAAAGGGGTAGCTGTTTACTTTAACTGTTTCGCATATTTTCATGAAAAGCATGAAATGCTACTTTGTTTGGGCTAGGTGTTCTGTTTGAACGATATTCAGGAACCAATCGAATAGGGCTCGTGCGACATAATCGGTGCTCTATCGAGCAGGATGTCCGCCAAAAGCCGTGCTGATGCGGGGCCTATCACAAAACCATTGCGAAAATGGCCGCAGTTGGCGCTCAGATTCTCAATTCCTGGGTGCTTCCCTATATAAGGTATCCCCTTCTCGGTGCCGGGTCGTAGTCCGGCCCACTGTTTTTCGATCGGATAATCTTTCAAATCGGGCAAACAGGCATAAGCAGATTGTTTAAGGCTCTTTAACGCCTCATCAGTTATTGATTTATCAAAACCGGAATACTCGATGGTGCTACCGACCAGAATACGGCCATCTTTTCTGGGGATTAGATATCGTCCAGAATCTAGAATCATCTGATTTAGAAGTCCGGGTTTGGCTTTAAAGAGAATCATTTGTCCTTTTACCGGTTCGACTTTTAGCTGCTTTTTATCGGGCCAGAGTCGGGAAGACCAGGCGCCGCCACAAACAATATATTGAGATGCGGAATAAAGAGAGTGCTTTCCTTTAATTGCCGTCACTCGGTGATCTTTAATAACAATCTCCGAGATGGGCTCGTGCTCAATAAACCGAACACCTTTAAGTGTCAGCTCTGCGCGGAGCGCTTGAAGTAACCGGGGATTTCGCGCCTGTTTAATACTGGGTAGCCATAGAAGCTCACTGTAAGATTCGCTCAGGCTGGGGGCGATTGCCCGGATCTGCTCGGTGGCAATTTTCTTGTGAGAAAAATTGAATCGGTTCAGCCATGCTTCAGATGAGCCATCCTTCGGTAGATCAGCAATCAGCAGTCCGCTAGAGAGGATTTCCGGGTCGATAGCCGTTGACTCAACAAGCTGGGCAGCAAGGTCGGTGAACTGTTTTTGACTCCAAAGAAAAAGAGCGGTTACAGCGTCATCATATCTCCAAGGATAAAGGGGAGAAAGGATGCCGCCTCCCGCCCAGGAAGATTCCCTGGAAAGCGCACTTTTATCAATGATCGTAATAGAGGCGCCAGCGTTAGCAAGTTCGCGTGCGGTCAGTAGGCCAGAAATGCCGCCGCCAATAATTAGAAAGTCAGGGCTCATGTGGGTATTTTAACTTTATTACTGCATTGTAATCACCATGAAGGGGGCAAGACTAAGTTTTATTTAGGTTTCACGGTGTTCTTCGTTCATCAGTGGTAGATGTCTTGCTCTTTGTTGTTTGTTGTTTTAGATAAACAAACCTTTATTTTAAGGGAGGTCTGGGTCGGTTTAAAGATAAAAACTCTAATAATTTGTAGAAGTTGCAATAATAAACTATTGTTATTGGCGAATTGCTTTGCTAGTATCCCTGCACCAATATGGTAAAGGTTGTTGTGAATTAGCAAAAAATAACTTTGTATCAATTATCACATACCCTGGGGGGGAACTAGAACATGATGAAATTATTTAAAAAAGCACCATTAGCAGCGGGTGTAGTCATCGCATTGGCATCAGGTGGTGCACAGGCGATTAGTGCCGGTACTGATCTTAACTTGAGCGGTAAGGCGAAAGCTGGAGCGATGGGTGGTGCAGCGTATACCATGCCTCAGGAAGCTTCTGCAGCGGTATTTGGTAACCCAGCGACATTGACTCAGTTCAAAGGTTTTAACATGAACTTTGGTGCCTCGTACCTGGGGATTACAAGTGTTGATGTAACAACAAGTAACGCTCTAGGAACAGACAGTGGTACGGCACATAGTGATGCGGATGACTATATTATCCCCGATTTTGGTATGACGCTTGAGCTGGCTCCAGGCCTTGTTTTAGGTACCGGTTTGGAAGTTGATGCGGGACTAGGTGCAGATTATCGCGATGACCCAGTTGGTTTGACGGGGCTCCCTGGTGGAGCACTGGGGCTTAACGCTGGAGCAAGTGATGTGATCACATTGCCCTTGATGGTTGAACTGATCTCATTCAATGCCAATATCGGCTTAGGCTATCAAGCGACTGAAAGACTCTCTTTGGGCGCGTCAGTTACGATCGGTTTTGGTCTTGCGCAGCTAGGTACTACTGGGCCAACTACTGGCATCTCGGGTGCTTTGGGCGCAGGTGGTGCGATCCCATTGGGTCTTGAGGATTTTGGTGGAACGAGTTCTTCAGTTCATGATATCGGTTTTGGTTTCTCATTGGGTTCAACCTACGCACTTACCAACGATGTTATGCTGAGTGCAGCTTATAAGAGCCCGGTCGAATACAATTTCAGCAATATCGTACATACTTCCGTTCCAGGTGCGACATCTGGCGGAGATGGATTCCAGGACTTACGGGTACAGCAGCCAGCTGAAGTCATCGTCGGTATTGCGCTCGATAATGTTTTGGCGCAAGGTCTGTTGATTGAAGCGGATGTGATCTGGAAGGACTGGTCGCATGCCTCAACTTATGAAGATGTCTATGATGATCAGTTCCTGTTGGTGTTCGGTGGACAATACCAGATAGGTGCATGGTCACTTCGTGCCGGTTATAGCTGGGCTGAAGATGTCCTTTTAGAAAAGGCAAACAATACCCTTGGTGGATTGAATGGACTGGGTACACTTCCACTAGGCGGTCCTTTGGGTACGGATGTTGTGAAAGTGGCGCAAATGTCGCTACTGCCGGTTATCTGGGAGCACACTGTTACGGCGGGTGTTGGTTATCAGTTTACCGATGCAGTCAGTCTTGATGGCTATGTTGCTTATGCCTTTGGGGAAGAGGACTCGCGGGACTTAAATACGGTTGGAGCGGTTCTTGGTGGCGCAACTCCTACAATGGCAGTTGAAGTTGAAGAAGAGATCATGATCGGTGCGGGTATTACGATCTCAATGCCTTAAGTTGTAACAATAATAACAAGTTAGTTGTTATTGAGCCCCGAGGTCTTTGACCTCGGGGCTTTTTTTGTTTTTAGACGTAAAGTAAAAGGATAAGAAGGAACGCAAAGTC
>QNFJ01000135.1 GCA_003646305.1 Gammaproteobacteria bacterium
CAATGACTATCTGGAAGGAAATAGTGGGGTAGATACGCTATTTGGTGAAAAAGGGAAAGATCGTCTTTTTGGAAATAGTGGAGATGATTTTCTCTATGGCGGGGATGATGATGATTTGATCGATAGCGGTGCTGGATCGGATCAGCTTTATGGAGAGGGAGGCGCTGATACGTTTGTTTTTCGTCCTGGAGATGGAGGAGACCTTATTAATGATGCAGATGGCGGTGATATTGTCCGGATTGATGCCTCTGTAAATCAGGTTAATGTTTATCATACGAGAAGTTTGAGCGGTACCGCTTACTTTGTCGTCCAATATGGTCAAAATGATGGAGTTGTTATCAAAGGAGGCAATGAAAATTCAATAAAAAGATTTGAATTTTCTGATGCGAGCCTGACAGGAAGTGAGCTGATAAAGCTAAGGGCAGACAGCTCCATTAGCCGGGTTCTCGACCAGAGTGGGAGTGCGCAAGGTGGAGAATTTGCAGATTCACTGGTTGGAAGTGGGGGTGATGATGAATTGCGCGGTGAAGTGGGTGATGATGTGCTGGTTGGTGCGGCAGGTAATGATCTATTGTACGGTGGAGCGGGCACCGACTCTTATCGTCTTGGACAGGGAACCGGGCGAGACACCATTTTTGAGCTGGCGAATGATACAAGCATTATTAAACTGTATGAAAGTGAAGAATTGATTGATCTTGAATATATACACCATGGAGACGATTTGTTGATCGCACTCCAAAGTGGCGTGGATAGCATTAGGATAAAAGATTTTTACCTACATGATCAGGTTTTGCGTATTGAGGATGACCAGGGTGGTTTGCAGGTTGTTACGAAAGAAGCAGTTCCTAATGAACAGGCCTTTGTGGCGGCAAATTCGGTCGCTATGCTGCGTAATCAGTATTTGGATAATGTTCAGAATTATTACCGGAGTTTACTAAGAGCCCATGCTTATCTTCCGGAGAACGAAGGCAGGATGCTAAAGGAGTCAATAAGTTCATACGGAAACACATTAAGAAAGTATCACGTAGATATTAAGGTGGTTGATAAAAATATTTTAGGATCATTCCCGGACAATCTGACGGAAATAGTTACGAACACAGGGCAGACGGAAATACGTTCGGTTGAGGTGACAGAAAAAGTATCCGGTTCGGCAACCTATACACCTGTGTATTCAGACTCTATTGCCTTGTTAACCAGTGCCATGGAAAGTCTTGTCGTTAACGCGGAGCAAGCTTACAAACTTGAGCAATTAATTTCTGAAATCGAAACTGTTAGAGCCGAAAATTTACAGCCTGTTTACGGGGGCGATGAGGTTTTGAATCCTTTTACAGGGCAATCTGGGGAGAGTGTCACGGGCTTTTGGAATGGGTCAGCTGTGCTCTCAACCTTTAATGTTAATCGCCAGTTAAGTGTGATTGATCACAATGTTACTTTAAATGTTCTTAATATTGATGGCGCTAGTGAAGGTGACACGATTAACTTAGGAGATCACCTCTTTAGTGCTGTTGATGGCGGGGATGGAAATGATGTTATTAATGCGATAAAGCAGTTGCGGCCGAGAGGTGGTGCCAGCCTTTATAGCGACCCCAATGTTGGAATAGAATTACCAAATTCCAATCGTGTGATAAACAGCTCCGCACCTGGAAGTTTCCTAAGTGGTGGTAATGGGGATGATACATTAATCGGAGGTTTTTTGGATGATGTTCTGGTGGGAGGAGCTGGGGCTGATCATTTAGAAGGTGGCCCCGGCAATGATACTTACGTTGTTCTTAATTCAAGTGGTTCGGATGTTATTTTTGATGATGGCTGGATCACACCTGGTCGTGCTCAAAATGATGTCATTCAACTTCCTGATGGGGTCACGTTATCAGATTTGTCTGCCAGTTGGGGGCAGCGGATACATAAAAGCTATTACATGGGTGATGGCTTTGAAGAAAAGCTGAACATGTTGCATACAAGTTTGCAGCTAAGCTGGGGGAGTGGTGATAGTCTGGAAATTGTATTGCCTCATTCTGATCAACGTGCCGGTTTTGGGATTGATAAAATTCAATTCTCGGATGGAACAAGTGTCTCTTTCGAAGAGGTAATGGTGTTGGCAGGTGCTAACTCAGATGTTGACCCTCACTTATCAGGTAATACCTTGCATGCAGATAAAACACTTTACGGTGGTGCGGGAGATGATCAGCTTACGATCAGCATGGAGCTTGTAGGTGGAGAAGAAGAAGGAAGAGGAGAAGATGAAGATGGTCTACCGTATGCGTTTATGGATATCTGGTCGACGGGAGGAAAAGTTGTGGGTGGCGAAGGACAAGATGTTCTGAATGGATCTGATAATCATGATGTTTTGATCGGTGGCGAGATGTTTCTGGACTATAGTACGGACGATAGGCGTACTCCGGGCGGTTTGTGGGATGCAGGGAATATTTACAACGGTGGTTTGGGCAGTGATCTTTTGTGGGCGACAGCAGGCAATGACCGATTTGAATTTGATTTAGGCGATGGACGGGATTGGGTAACGGATCTGTTACACGATCAGAGTTATTTTTTCTATGGAGATGAGCCATGGCATAATTGGCGGAATCAAGATGTGGCCGCTGTTCAGCCAGGGCATATGAGTCAGTTGCTGGCTGGTCAGGACACGTTAAGTTTTGGTGCAGGGATTTTGGCATCGGACATAACGGTTGGAGAAAACCACGATAATCTGCTTTTCACTCATTCAAACGGGATTGACAAAATCACTTTTGAAAACTGGTTTATTGCAGAAATTAATCAGCTCAATCGCGTGGAATTTTCCGATGGAACGATTTGGGATGCTGTGAAGCTACAAAGTTTGATTGATGGTGAACAGACCAATCATGCGCCAGTTGTTACTAATCCACTCTCTGATACGTCTACAGCGGAAGACAGCCTGTTTACGTTGACTTTGCCCGCCGATAGTTTCTCTGATGAAGATATAGGTGACATACCTGTGTTGAGCGCGACGCTGCCGGACGGTTTGGCACTGCCAGACTGGTTAAGCTTTGATGCCAGCACCCGAACTTTTTACGGTACACCTAGTAATGACGAAGTGGGTTCGTTGAATATTAAGGTCAGTGCAATCGATAATGATGGCCTAAGCGCAAATGATACGTTTGTATTGGCTGTTAATAACACTAATGACGCGCCGATGTTGGTGAACGCTATCGTTGATCAATCAACTAATGAAGATGCGCTATTCAATTTCGGCTTGCCAGCGGATATTTTTGACGATATTGATGCCGGGGATCATCTCGCTTTGAGCGCTACGCTGGCAGATGGTAGTGCACTTCCTAGCTGGCTCAATTTTGACGCATCAACAGATACGTTCAGTGGAACACCCAATAATGATGAGGTCGGTTTACTGGATATCAAAGTAACTGCGACAGACAGCGATGACTTGAGCGTAGCCGATACGTTTGCGTTAGCCATTAACAACACCAATGATGCTCCGGTCGTTATCGGATCTGTAGATGATAAAACACTACTCAACGGTGATAATTTCTCCTTTGCTTTGCCAGACAATCTTTTTAGCGATGCAGATGCGGGGGACAGCCTAAGTTATTCGATTTTGAAGGCGGATGGCTCTCCGCTCCCGGCCTGGATGGATTTTGATCCACAGACATTGCTTCTTCGTGGGGATACGCCCAGTTCTGCAACGGGTTTTGATGAGTTGCAACTTATTGCAACGGACCAAGATGGGCTTTCAGCCGTCATTCCATTCAGGTTAACGTACAGTCAGCCCCAATCAAGTAGTTCTGTGTGGAGCTCTAATTTTTGGGGGCAGGGCCTTTTGTGGGGGAGTTCACAATCTGAAGCGTTGTTTGGTCAGTCTGGACGAGACTTTATGTATGCTGGGTC
This sequence comes from Gammaproteobacteria bacterium, assembly GCA_003646305.1. Classification (GTDB taxonomy): domain Bacteria; phylum Pseudomonadota; class Gammaproteobacteria; order Methylococcales; family UBA2780; genus UBA2780. Next base: position 3,877 of record QNFJ01000135.1, read on the forward strand.
AGGTGATGACACGCTTCATGGAATGGGTGGAGACGATTTTCTCTTTGCGGGAGTGGGCAATGATGAGCTAAATGGCGGTACAGGTGATGACCGGCTGTATGGTGGCTCAGGTGATGATTTATACCGTTTTAATCTGAGTAGTGGGCGGGATACGATCCTTGACAGTGGAGGAGATGACAAACTGATTTTTGGTGCAGGAATAGATAAAGAGGCACTTTGGTTTAGTCGCTCAGGTAATGATCTGTTGATTGATACGGTTGGTGAGGACGGCCATGTGGCGATTAAAAGCTGGTATCGAAATAATCGCTCTCAAATTGAGGAAATCAGCACCTCGGTGGGGGATGTTCTCCAAAATAATCAGGTTGACCAGCTCGTACAGGCAATGGCCGCTTTTTCACCACCCGTTAGCGGCGTACTGAATTTATCGCCCGAGGAGCAAAATCAGGTGGAGTCGGTCATTGCGGCGGGCTGGCAGTGACCGGCTTGGGATGATCATTTTATTTCTATAACGCCCTGTTAACGGGTTCTATAATCAGGACCTTTTAAGGCTACCTAAGGTTGTCATTATGCATATTAAGTTCTCTGAAGATGTGGTTCCCCTTTCAGAACTGAAAGTTAATCCGGGAAAGATCTTGAATCGCGCTAAAAATTCTCAACGGCCTATTCTTCTTACCAGCCGAGGAAGAGGCGTCGCCGTAGTACAGGGGCTTGCTGAGTTTAAGGAGAACGAAGAGAAGCGAGAATTTATGAAGGCGATTACTCAAGGTCTCATTGAGATTAAGGAAGGAAACGAATTAGAACTAGATGAGGTAAAAAAGAAACTAGGTCTTGATTGAGTGAAAATCTCTATTTCCAGTTCAGCCGTTAATGATCTTGAGTGTATTCAAAAGTATTACGAGGAGGAAGAGGTCTGCCGAGTTGGTGATCGGTATATCGTCTCAATGATTGCCCATAATCAAACTTTGAAGGGTAACCCGGATATTGGAAGAGTCGTCCCGGAGTTTGGCGCAGCGAAAGGTTGCTTGTCCTACCGGAGTCTAGAATTTAACGAGTACTTTAAAGTGAGCACTATCAAGGAGTAACGCTTGCCACACACCACGGAAGGTCACACCAAAATAGATACGGGTCTTTTATGCCTGGTTAATCTAGCTCGGCTGCACAATTTGCCGGCTGATGCAGATCATTTATGCCATGCTTTTGGGGATTCGGGCAAACACTTTTCAGAGCGTGAGATTATTCTCGCAGGACGAGAACTTGGTCTAAAGGTTCGTGGTCACGATAGCCAATGGGAGCGTTTGCAAAAGACGGCATTACCGGCAATTGCGCAGCATCAGGATGGTCATTGGGTAATCATCGCTGCGTGTGATGAGGACAAAATACTTGTTCATGATCCACTCGAAAAACGGCCACTGACATTACCTCGCGAGCTTTTTGAGAAGGCATGGAGTGGACGCCTTATCCTTGTGACTCGTCGAGCTTCACTCTCTAATTTGGGCGGTCATTTTGATTTTAGTTGGTTTGTTCCGGCCATTATCAAATACAAGAAACTGCTCACTGAGGTGTTGATTGCCTCGTTCTTTTTACAGCTCTTTGCACTACTCACCCCACTCTTTTTTCAGGTCGTTATTGATAAGGTTTTAGCACATAAAGCGTTAACAACGCTGGATGTGTTGGCGATTGGTTTTCTAGGGCTTTCGCTGTTCGAAGTGGTGCTGGGTGGTTTACGAACCTACCTGTTTTCGCATACGACCAATCGGGTTGATGTGGTGTTGGGTGCAAAGTTGTTTAAGCACCTGCTTGCACTGCCAATCAGCTACTTTGAAGCGAGGCGTGTGGGTGATTCGATTGCGCGGGTACGGGAGTTGGAGAATATCCGTAATTTTGTTACCGGCTCTGCGCTAACGCTGCTGATTGACCTGTTCTTTACCTTTATTTTCTTCATTGTGATGTACTACTACAGCCCAGAGCTGACTTTTGTGGTGCTGGGTGCGATCCCTTTTTATATTGTGCTTTCTATTTTCATCACACCTATCTTACGTAAACGGCTTGATGAAAAGTTTAACCGAGGGGCTGAAAATCAGGCCTTTCTGGTTGAATCAATCACGGGTGTCGAGACACTCAAAGCGATGGCGGTTGAACCGCAGATGCAACGGCGATGGGAAGAACAATTAGCCGGTTATGTTAAGGCCAGTTTTCGTTCTGCAAACCTTGG
>QNFJ01000136.1 GCA_003646305.1 Gammaproteobacteria bacterium
CCGCAAAATATTAGAACGCCACAGGGCGGTTATAAACCTGAATTAAGCAGAAAAGTTTTACATTCCGCTTTACTGTAACTAAAGCCCTTTCTCGCAATCCATGCTCCAAGTGATATAGTTAATCCACACCTTATAAGCAACAGTGAAGCTTCAAGCATGGATAAAAAGAAACTCACGGAGCGAGACATCTGTACCAAATATATCCTCCCAGCTATCAAGCAGGCCGGTTGGGATATTCACTCTCAAGTGAGAGAAGAGGTCTCCCTCACCGCTGGCCGCGTGATTGTTCGGGGGCAGATGGGCGTTCGTAGTAAAGGTAAGCGTGCTGACTTTGTGCTCTATCACAAACCCAACCAGCCGTTAGCCATCATCGAAGCTAAAAAGAACACCCTTCCCATTGCAGCCGGTATGCAGCAGGCGCTTGGCTATTCTGACCTATTAGAAGTGCCCTTTATCTTCAGCTCTAATGGTGATGGTTTTATCTTTCATGACAAAACCGGTCTATCAGCAACGGTAGAAACAGAACTCAGCCTAGATCAGTTCCCAAGCCATCAAGAACTTTGGGACAAGTATCAACAGTGGAAAGGCTATCAGCCGCAAACACTCGCCATAATCACCCAAGATTATTACGAGGATGGCAGTGGCAAATCCCCCCGCTACTATCAGGCTCATGCCATCAACAAAACCATTGAAGCCATCGCCAAAGGAGAAGAGCGCGCACTGCTTGTAATGGCAACCGGAACCGGAAAGACCTACACCGCCTTTCAGATCATCTGGCGACTCTGGAAAGCGGGGGTGAAAAAGCGCATCCTCTTTTTAGCAGACCGCAACATTCTGGTTGATCAGACCAAAACCAACGACTTTAAGCCCTTTGGCAGCGCCATGACCAAAATCACAGGGCGCAAAGTAGACACCTCATACGAAATCTTTCTCTCACTCTACCAAGCCATCACCGGCCCAGAAGAGTCACAAAAAGCCTACAAAAGCTTCTCGCCTGATTTTTTCGACCTTATTGTCATCGATGAGTGCCACCGTGGTAGTGCCGCAGAAGACTCCGCTTGGCGCGAGATCCTCGACTACTTTAGTAACGCCACTCATATCGGCCTCACCGCTACTCCCAAAGAGACCGACGAAGTTTCTAATACCACCTACTTTGGCGACCCTGTTTACAGCTATTCACTCAAACAAGGGATCGAAGATGGTTTTTTAGCCCCCTATAAAGTGGTACGCATTGATCTCGACAAAGACCTACAAGGCTGGCGCCCCACCAAAGGACAATACGATAAAAATGGTGAGCTGATTGAAGATCGGATTTATAACCAGCAAGACTTTGACCGCACCCTTGTTATAGAAGAGCGCACCCAGTTAGTTGCCAAAATCATCAGCGTCCACCTCAAAGCGACCGACCCGATGGCCAAAACCATCGTCTTCTGCCAAGACATCGATCACGCTAACCGAATGCGCCAAGCCCTCATCAATGAAAACCCAGAGCAAGTGGCCAAAAACCGAAAATATGTGATGAAAATCACCGGGGATGATGCAGAAGGCAAAGCAGAACTGGATAATTTTATCGACCCAGAACAGCCCTACCCCGTTATCGCCACCACTTCAGAACTAATGAGCACCGGTGTTGATGCCAAAACCTGCAAACTCATCGTGCTAGACCAGCGCATTAAATCCATGACCAAGTTCAAACAGGTAATCGGTCGTGGCACCCGCATTGATGAAGACTACGGCAAGCTCTGGTTTACCATCATGGACTTTAAAAAAGCCACCGAACTTTTTGCCGATCCCGGTTTTGATGGCGAAGCAGAAGTGATCTACCAACCGGGTGGAGGTGAATCAACCGTTCAGCCAGAAGAAACAGACTATCCCAAAGGAAAGGATGGCAATGATGACGATGAAGTCAACGACCCAGCCACCAAATATATCGTTAAAGGAATCTCTGTAAGCGTCCTCTCCGAACGGGTTCAATATATCGGCAGTGATGGCAAACTGATCACCGAATCGCTCAAAGATTACACCCGCAAAACCGTCAAACAAGAATACGCCACACTTAACGACTTTATCCGCAAGTGGAATAGTGCAGATCAAAAACAGGCCGTCATTCAAGAATTAGAAGAGCAAGGGGTTATATGGGATGCCCTAGAAGATGAAGTAGGCAAAGACTACGGCGCTTTCGACCTTATCTGCCATATTGTTTACGGCCAGCCTCCCTTAACGCGTAAAGAACGAGTAGATAACGTTCGCAAGCGCGATCTATTTACTAAATATGGTGAACAGGCTCAAAAAGTGCTCAATGCCCTACTCGAAAAATATGCGGATGAAGGCATTGCCCCAATAGAAAATGTCGCTGTACTTAAAGTACAACCCTTTAGTGAGATGGGTCGCCCAACGGAATTGATTAAAGGCTTCGGTGGCAAAGCGCAATACCAACAAGCCATTAAAGAGCTGGAGCAACTGCTTTACCGCTAAAAGAATTTGTTAATTATGCACATTTGGGCTAGCATATGTGCATAATTAACATAAAAGGGTTGCATTATGTCTGCATTAGAACAAACCGCTCCCACGCAAGCATCCGTCTTAGCGAAAGCCCTGTTAAACGCCTCAGAACAACTCGGTTTAAAACAGGCCGAATTGGCCGCCGTATTAGGTGTGCACCGCACCGCCATTAGCCGCCTAAAACAAAAGCAATCACTCGACCCCTTGTCTAAACAGGGAGAAATAGCGCTGCTTGTTATTCGTATCGCCCGAGCGTTGTTTGCCTTAACAGGAGGCGATGGTGACTGGATCAAACACTTTATGCGCACTCACAATAAAATGACCGGTGCTGTTCCCGCCAAACAAATAGAGAGCATTCAGGGCTTAATGACCGTGGCGCAATTTGTTGATGCTATTCGGGGAAAGGTATAGTGATATGGGATGCGTGCAATGGCGCTCAGCAAATAAGACCTTTAGCAGGCACGCTCCATCGCCTGGTTGAAAGCCAAGAACAAATAGCTACACTGGGCTATGTTGATACGCTGGATGAACAAGCCCTGCTTGAATCGATGCTAGATCATTCCAAACCCATTTATAAAGAAGATTTAACCGCCTACCACTATCTGCTATCCACCCCTTTTCGTTACCCGCCCCTTAAATGGGGTTCTCGTTTTGGTGCAACCAATGAGCCTAGCCTTTTTTATGGCGGCAAAACCATCAACGTAACACTGGCTGAATCAGCTTATTACCGATTTATTTTTTGGAACTCAATGAGCGGCGCGCCCATTAAGCCGCAAATCAAATCAGAACACTCTCTATTGTCGGTTGACTATCAATCACCGCGAGGCATTAACTTACAACAAGCGCCTTTCGATCATTACCAAAAAGAGATAAGCAATCCCAGTCAATACAGCCAGTCACAGCTATTAGGCACAGCCATGAGAGCAGCGGGCGTTGAGGTGTTTGAATACGTATCAGCACGTGATCAGCAACAAGAAACGTGCGTGGCTCTGTTTACCGCTCATGCCTTCAAAAACAAAAAACCTAACAACATGAGTACGTGGCTATGTGAAACCAGCGCCCATGAGGTGCTCTTTAAACCCGCCAGCGCCAACACCATAACCCGCTTTAAACTCGATACATTTCTAGTCGATAACACGCTACCCATGCCCGCATGAGTACATTACCCATTCAAAACCAAGAGAAAATATGTCCATATCTAACATTGTAAAATCCATCCAAGACATTATGCGTAAAGATGCAGGGGTCGATGGCGATGCCCAGCGCATTGGTCAAATGGCTTGGCTGCTATTTCTAAAAATATACGATGCACAGGAAGAAGAATTAGAGCTAATGGAGGATGATTACCAGCCGCCGATTCCAGAAGAGCTGCTTTGGCGCAACTGGGCAAGCGATAAAGAAGGCATTACCGGTGAAGGGATGCTCGACTTCATCAACAACAAGCTCTTCCCCGGCATTAAAAATCTCCATGCCACACCCAGTAGTAACCCAAGAGGTTTTGTTGCCAAAGAAGCCTTTAGCGATGCCTTTAACTACATGAAAAACGGCACACTGCTGCGCCAAGTGGTCAACAAAGTTGATGAAATAGACTTTAACTCAGCCGGTGAACGTCACACCTTCGGTGACATCTACGAAAGCATCTTAAAAGATCTGCAATCGTCCGGTAACTCAGGTGAATTTTATACCCCTAGAGCCGTTACCCGTTTTATGGTCGATACGATCAACCCCAAACTGGGTGAAAAAGTGATGGATCCCGCTTGCGGCACGGGCGGCTTCTTAGCCTGCACAATGGACTTTATAAAAGAGTCCGGCAGCATCAACACCCCAGACGATAACCAAACCCTACAAAAGCAAATTTACGGCGTCGAGAAAAAACAGCTTCCGCATTTACTCTGCACCACCAACATGCTGCTGCATGGTATAGAAGTGCCCAGCCAAATACGGCACGACAACACCCTAGCCCGCCCCTTGCGTGATTGGAGCCCAAAAGAGCGCGTCAACATCGTCGTTGCCAACCCACCCTTTGGCGGTATGGAAGAAGACGGTATAGAACTTAACTTTCCCGCCGCCACCCGCACCCGCGAAACCGCCGATCTGTTTTTACAACTGATTGTGCACATACTAGAAACCCAAGGCAGAGCCGCCATCGTACTGCCCGATGGTACTTTGTTTGGTGAAGGGGTAAAAACTAAAATTAAAGAAAAACTGCTCGATGAATGCAATCTGCACACCATCGTACGCCTGCCCAATTCAGTGTTTGCTCCCTATACCAGCATAAAAACCAACATCCTGTTTTTTGAAAAAGGCACAGCAACGCAAAACATTTGGTACTACGAACAGCAGCTGCCAGCAGGCGTAAAAGCCTACAACAAAACCAAACCAATGAAAGTAGCCGAGTTTAATGGCTGCAAACAATGGTGGGGTGGTGAGCAGCGTAAAGATCGCGTTGAAAACGAACAAGCATGGAAAGTCTCCATAAAAGAGATAAAAGCCCGCAACTACAACCTTGATATTAAAAACCCCCATCAAGAAGAACAAATCATCCACAACCCTGATGAACTACTCGCCACCTATGCCCAACAACAAGGCGACATACAACAACTTCGCAACCAGCTAAAAGACATATTGGCAGCCGCGCTGGGTGGAGAAGTTGACGTGCAGGGATGCACTAATGTCGCGGGCGCAGAAAGCGCAGGAGCGACAAATAAATGAGCGCCCAACAGCTAATCACCGAGCATATAGATCTATGGACATCCACCATAAAAGCTAGAAAAACGCAGGGGCGGGGCAGCAATAAAAAACGCGAGCTTTACGGAATAAAAAAACTGCGTGAGCTGATTTTAGAGTTAGCCGTGCGTGGGAAATTGGTAGAGCAAGACCCTACAGATGAACCGGCTAGCGTGTTGCTGGAACGTATTGCGAAAGAAAAAGCGCAGTTGGTTAAAGACAAGAAGATTAAAAAACCGAAACGACTGCCGGAAATTACTAATGAGGAAAAGCCGTTTGACCTACCTAAGGGATGGGAGTGGACGCAACTAGGACAGATTTCAGAAATCGCACCAAGAAATAGTTTAGATGATGACCTTGAGGTTGGTTTTGTACCAATGCCGATGATAAGTACTAGCTACAAAGGCGATCACGAACAAAAAGTTAAACTTTGGAGTGAAATAAAAAAAGGATATACGCACTTTGCAAATGGCGATATTGGTTTGGCTAAAATTACCCCTTGCTTTGAAAACAGTAAAGCAGCTGTTTTCAAAAATCTTAAAAATGGATTTGGGGCTGGGACTACTGAATTACATATTGCCAGACCAATTGTAGGTACTATCAACATATTGTTTGTACTACTTTACTTGAAAGCTCCTATGTTTCTTGAAAAGGGTAAGCCAAAGATGACTGGATCAGCCGGTCAAAAAAGAATTCCAAATGATTTTTTTTCGGGTAACCCATTACCTTTTCCACCTTTGGAAGAACAACATCGCATAGTCGCCAAAGTCGACGAACTTATGGCCCTCTGCGATCAACTGGAACA
>QNFJ01000137.1 GCA_003646305.1 Gammaproteobacteria bacterium
CCAAAAGAATATAGTACCGTCACAATTTCTGGAGGTCGCACACCCGTTGATGGCAGTGATAACCTTATCAGCTTTTATGTTGCAGATAAGCTCAATGTAAAATGGCGGCATGGGCTAACCGAACTGGTTGCCTTTCAACTGGGCGCATCTGTTGAGAATGATAAATACCAGTCATTTAAACGAGAAGAAAAGTACACGCAACTTGGCGCTCAGTTGATTTATTCATGGAAAAGAACAATAGAGACAGGTGTGCGGTTTAATCATATTCAGCGTGACTCGAATATTGGTAATAATGACTACCGCACAAATATTTTTGGCCTCTTTATAAAATGGACTCCTCGCCAACCATCGCGGATATAAGCCAAACAGCACGAACAAATTTATTTTTTAAACTAGGCTTTGATCAGGCACTAGCGGACTTTAATTAAAATGTAATGACCTAAGGTAGAGATGGATATCAAACAGATGAAAAATATTATTGCATGCCTATTTGTCGGGCTGCTTTGTGCATCACCTATTTCCAGTGCAGAAGAGGTGTATAAAGTCTCTGCCGATGACGCCCTTACGATTATTGTTTTTGGAGAAAAAGACCTGAGTTTTAGCGGGATTAAAATCGGCACAGACGGCAATCTTTCCTTTCCTTTAGTGGGCAACATTCCGGTTGCAGGTCTGACAACGGGTCAAATTGAAGAAAAGATAGAAAGCCTGTTGAAAGAGGGTTATTTGAAAAATCCGCAAGCGACGGTCTCTATAAAAGAGTACAGAAGTATCTACATATATGGGGAGGTGAGGCGTCCCGGTGCTTATCCATATCAAAAAGGGCTAACAATTGAAAAAGCCATTGTGCTAGCCGGGGGACTGACGGCAAGGGCTTCGAATGAAAAGGTTACGGTTGTTCACGAAGAAGAACCCGAAAAAATCATCCAGACAAAAAGGAATGCTCGGCTCAGACCCGGGGACATTGTCACCATTAAAGAAAGTTTTTTCTAGGACGAATTAAATATGCACCAGAATGCACGGACAGTTTCAGAATTTATAAAGGCAGATATTACCCCTTCTCAGTATCAAAGAAATGAGGCCTTTGAAGAGGAGGTGATAGATCTGAGTGAGTACTGGTTTGTTATTAAACGCCACCGGTGGGGAATACTGAGCTTTGCAATGGCGGCACTTTTTATCGGGATGCTGGTCGCTTTTTCGAGCATACCGCAATATAAATCATCAGTTAAGTTACTTGCGGAGCCGATTATTCAGGGGCAAGGCGAGTCTGTAGGCAATTACGAGTACGTTAATACCGCCTGGCTTTTTTATGAGACGCAGTACGAGATCATTGCCAGCCGAGCAATTGCCGAAAAGGTCATTAACGATCTGGATTTGACCAATAACCCCTCATTCACCGGTGCGAATAGAAAGAAGCTATTTAAGCTCCCGAGTTTCGATTTTAGTATTAAAGATTTGATCCCCGATGCCTGGCGTCAGAGCGATGCTGTTGTAATGGAGGGAGAGCCTGTTGAAGTTGATACATTAGCACCCTATGTGGGACTTCTGTTGGGTAACTTAAAGGTAACCGGTGGTAAAGAGAGCCAAATTATTACGATAGAGTACTCTGGCCCAGATCCCGTTCTTGTATCCAAAATTGTTAATGCAGTTTCTCAGGCCTATATAGAATTTGGGCTATCGACGCGACTCTCAACAGCTCAACAGACAACGGGTTGGCTTACGGAACAGTTGTCATCACTTAGAAATACTTTAGATTCCTCAGAAGAAAAGCTCCAGGCGTACAAAGCGGAACATCGGTTAATCGATACCGCGAGTAGCCAAAGAGTTGCGACAACAAAACTGGCCTCACTGACCTCCGAGCTCATCAGAGCACAAACAAACCTGAACGAAATGAATGTTGCCTACAGCCAGGTTAAGAGAATTCAGCGGGAGGGAGGGAGTTTTCAGACAATCAGCTCTGTATTGAGTAGTCGCGTGATTGAAGATTTGAAAAAGGAACAGTCCAAACTGACACGGCGCGTATCTGAACTATCAGAACGATATGGAGAGAAGCACCCGAAAATGATTGCCGCTCGCTCAGAGCTGGCAGAATCCCAGCGGACATTGGGTGGGGAAATTGGGAAAATTGTTTCAAATATTCGCCGAGAGCGGGACACAGCAAGCTCACAGGTTGTTCAGCTGAAGCGCTTGATTGCTGAGCAGGAGCAGGGCATACAGGTTAAGCAGGGGGGTGAATGGGGTCTACTAAAATTAGAGCGAGAGGTTGAAACCAACAGACTCATGTATGAAAACTTCCTCACCAGTACGCGGGAAATGGAATCGAAAACAGATTACAACGTATCGAATGTTAAAGTCGTTGATCGGGCACACCCAACAGGTGCACCTTTTAAACCGAAAAAGAAACTGATCATGATGGTCGCTTTTTTCTTGGGGGCTTTTCTGGGGATATTCGTTGCTTTCCTTCGTGAGCATCTCGACAACACCTTTAAAACAAGTGAAGAAGTTGAGAAGAAACTGGGCATACCCGCAATCGGTTCTGTCCCCAAAATAGCTAAAAAAGAGCTCAAAAACAGCATACCCGAAAGAATGGCGTTGGCGGGGAATACCTCTGCTTTTTCAGAATCGGTGAACCATATTCGGACGGGCGTATTGCTCTCAAATATCGATAATCCACCACAGATTATTATGGTGACCTCATCGATACCTGCTGAAGGCAAAACAACCACATCCAGCAATTTAGCGCTATCGCTGAGTCAGATGGGCAAAACACTGTTGCTTGAGATGGATTTGCGTAAGCCACGATTAAAAAGTTTTCTTTCAGATACGCAACATTTGGGGCTAACAGACTACCTGGCTGGAAGAGTCTCTATTGATGAGGCAATTGCAGCGGATCCAGAAGCGGCTCAGTTGTCTCACTTAGTAGCGGGGACAATTCCGCCTAATCCTGGAAATTGTTTCCTCTCAGTCATTTGAGCACTTAATTACCGATTTAAGGAACAAGTTTGAGTATATCGTGGTCGATGCTCCGCCTGTTATCGCGGTCAGTGATGCATTAGTGGTTGGGCAGTTGGCTGATGCCATACTGATGGTCATTAAAGCAGATAGTACGAGCAAAAAACTTGCGGAAACAACAATCAAAAGATTGGCTCAGGTTCATTTAAGGCCAGTAGGCGCGATTCTTGAGCAACAAGATGTGACTAAACTATCTGAGTATGGGTATGAGACAGCTTATTACCACGGTCATTATTACAACACGCCAACGAGCTAAAGTAGGCCTAAAGCGGCAGGGCAGTGCGCCACAATGATTGATATCCATAGTCATATTTTACCAGGAGTGGATGATGGTGCGCCTGATCTTGGTGTAGCACTTTCAATGCTCGAAGCCAGTGTTCTTGATGGTGTAAAAACGCAAGTGCTAACACCCCATATGCACCCAGGACGTTACGATAATCAGATTGGCGCGTTACAAAAGAACTTTGAGGTATTTTCTGCAGAAGTTGAGAAAGCAGGTATTGGTATAGAGCTTAAATTAGCCGCAGAAATACATATCAGACCCGATATTCCTTTGCTAGCAAAGTCAGGAAAACTGCTTTGGCTTGGTAGCTGGGATGGCGCGAAAGTTTTCTTGCTGGAATTCCCTTTTAATCAGATACCACATGGTTCACTGAACTTAATACAGTGGTTGGTCAAACATAACATTAAACCATTACTCGCTCATCCAGAGCGCTATCAAACCTTTCAATCTTCACCAGACAAGCTTTCAGAATATTTAGCAGCAGGTTGTTTAACTCAATTGACGACCAGTAGTTTAACGGGGCAATTTGGGAAGGACTCTTATCTTGCGGCAGAGTATTTTCTCAAAAACGGGATGGCCCACTTTATCGCCAGTGACAGTCATAATCTGGACAGGCGTGCGCCGGGTCTCAGTGAAGCAGTCAAACGTGCAGCTGAAATCATCGGAGAGGTGCAGGCAAAAATGCTTGTTGAAGAAAACCCAGCGAAATTACTTTCAACTGAGGGAGAGCCGCAAGCCTTAAGCAGGTTGTTATGAACAACGAGCTGTGGTCGCATTTAAAGGTTTGGCTTGCTTACCTTAAACCCCATAAAAAAGAGCTGACCAGTGGCATTGTCATGCAGGTTGTCAGCACCATTTCTATCCTGATTATTCCCACTTTGATTGGTTATATTTCGGTTGCAATTATTAGCCCGGAAAGTACAAATAGCTTTAACATAAAAGAGGTTTTTCTGATCGTAATCCTTTTATTGTTTATACGTGCATTGTTCCAGTTTTTAGGGAGTAGCTTACTAGGAACGGTACATGAAAAGGTGATCGTCGACCTACAAGCCAACGTATATAATCATACCCAACGATTGCCCCTCACCTGGTTTAATGACAGGAAACATGGTGACTTAATGGCGATTATCAATCGTGATACGAGTCACCTGGCTGGCTTTATAGCCGGTTCCTTGCCCGCACTGATTCCAACCATTTTCTTGTTTCTGGCCGTCATGATTATGATGATGACGATCGATTTATTGCTAGGTTTTTTAGTGGTTTTATTACTGCCTATTTTCTATCTAATTTCAAAACTAATTGGCAAGCAACTTAGAAAATCAAGTGATAAATTAGTCAAAAGCTATGGAAAAGCGGTTGCGATAGCCGATGAAAACCTAAACCGTATTGCCGATATTAAAGCTTTTAACCGTGAGTCATACGAAACAGGGCGGTTTAGGGAAATGATGAACGAAGTGCTTTCTCAAAGCATTTCGGTTGTTCGTCTTAATTCTGCACTGGGGCCAGCCATTCAATTTATGGCAGCCAGTGGTATCGTCGCTTTAATTTGGTTAACGGGTGGTCAAGTTGCAGTGGGCGCAATTACGCCAGCGCAACAGGTTAGTTTTTTACTTTATGGCCTCCTGTTGGCTCAGCCCGTTAGTATGCTCGCTTCAATATATGGGCGCATGCAACTTGCCTTGGCTGCAGCCAAGCGGCTGGAAGAGATTACGCAGCAAACTATAGAATCTGATCAAGGGGTGGAGCTGACATCAGAGGATGTTACAGGTGGCCTCACATTTAATAAGGTCTCATTTTCCTACCCACAACGAGAACCGCTCATAAAAGAACTTGATCTGACGATCAAAAAGGGCGAAACCATTGCTATAACGGGTAAAAATGGTGCTGGCAAAAGCACCTTGATTCACCTGCTGCTTCGCTTTTATGAGCCTGATAGCGGAACAATTTATTTAGATGAAACAGATATTCAGCAGCTCTCAATCCATAGTCTGAGACGGCAAATAGGGCTGGTCTCACAAAATATCACACTTATTAATGGCTCGATCAAAGAAAATATTGGCTACGGAAAAGAGACTGCAACCGATTTAGAGATAGAGTCAGCTTGTCAGCTAGCTGGATTAGACCGTTTTATAAACCAATTACCTCAGCAGATAGAAACACAAATTGGTGATCACGGCACAAAACTTTCAGGTGGGCAAAAACAGCGACTTGCCTTGGCAAGATGTCTCCTAAAGGGCGCGAAAATTATCATTCTGGACGAAGCAACCGCCATGTTTGACCCAAAAGGTGAAACTGACTTCATCAAGAAGGCCGCACAGAGCCTTAAAGATAAAACGGTCATCATCATTACACACAGAAAAGCATCATTGGAACTGGCTGATCATATTTATGAGCTAAAGGCAGGTAAAATTAATCTGGTTGATAAACGTTGACTGGTAAACTCAAAAAGCTGCTTGCCCTTAAACCCTCCAATTTTGTGACGCTTGTAGAGATCTGGCTTAAGTTATTACTCGCCTGGGCCTCCTTTTCTTGTTTGCCACAATCGACAGCAAGCAGAATTTGGTTTGGAAGAGACGAGAGAGCAGTTGAGGAAAAGGAAGATTTAACGTCCAGCCCCGAAAAAGAAGTAGTTATTAACCAAATTGTTACATTGCTCAAAATAGCTGTTTCGCATCATATAGTGAAGTTAACATGCTTGCATCG
>QNFJ01000138.1 GCA_003646305.1 Gammaproteobacteria bacterium
CTCTTTCGCGGAAAGCGGGCCGTCAGCCACACCTATCAGTACAACTGATACAGAAAGCAAATCCATTGACCTCGTCTTTAGGTCTGTCGGATTCCTCCGCAGCAAGGCTTCTCCTCTCCTCTCTGCTGAAATTGAGGGGCCGATTATCGCAATCCACACATTCGAAGGACAGTTTATCGAGGAGGGACAGCTACTTGCAGAACTAAATGCGGAGGACTTTAAACAGTCGGTGGCCATCGAGAAATCTGAAATAGGCCGACTCAATGCGTTAATAAAAAACCAGAATGGAACCGTTAAGCGCTATCGAAAGCTATTAAAACAGCGGTCTGCTTCACAAGATAAACTAGACGAGGCCGAATCAGCCCTGATGGCGTTAAAAGCTAGAATTAGTGGCGCCAGGGCGCGGTTAAAACTTGCAGAGGCTAACCTCAAACGAACTAAAATTATTTCTCCCGTTTCCGGCCAGGTTGAAAAGAGATTTGTTTCCGTTGGTGACTACCTTAAAAAAGGAACCCCTCTATTTGAACTCGCAAGAACTGATTTTCTAGAGGCTCATCTTCCGTTCCCCGAGCAGCTATCTAACTATTTTAAAATAGGTCAGGCAGTTCATCTGAAGACAACTACCACTTTAAAACCGATCCATGGCACCATTTCGTCGCTCCACCCAAAAATAAATCGTCAAAGTCTTTCAATGGAAGTGATTGTCGAAGTCAGCAACCCCGGCGGCTGGAAACCCGGTGCCAGCGTTAATGGTACCGTCACGGTCGAAACGCATCCCAATGCAATCTTAATCCCTTCAAGAAGCATTGTTCGGCGCCCTACAGGCAATGTTGTTTATCTGATAAAGGATAACAAGGCCATAGAACAGAAGATCACCATCGGCATTCAACGAGATGGACAAAGTGAAATTTTAAGCGGCCTTTCGAAAGGCCAAACCATCGCGCTAGACGGTGCTCACTGGCTTTCTAACGGCCTTCCTGTTCGAATCAAGCCCTCAGCACAAAAATGAATTTACCGGCACTCTCCATCAAACGGCATGTACTCGCCTACATGCTCAATGCGGTCATCATTCTTTTTGGTGTCGTCAGCTACCAAGAACTAGGCGTTGATCGATTTCCTACCATTGAGTTCCCCCGTCTCTCTATCACCACCGTGCTAACCGGTGCCAACCCGGACATCATTGATTCCAGCATCACAAATATTGTTGAAACAGCGGTAAATAGTGTTCCTGGCATTGAGCACATCATGTCGCAATCGGCTCCTGGCCGGTCGGTAGTCTCGGTAGTTTTTAAGCTCGATAAAGATATCGACATCGCTTTCAATGAGGTTCAATCGAAGGTCAACCAGATACTCCGAAAATTACCCGCAGAGGCTGATCCCCCTGTCGTTGCCAAGGTTGATTTTGGTGGCACCCCCATCATGTGGTTGGCACTGAAGGGGGACCGAACACTCCAGCAGCTGAATCTTTACGCTCGCAATACGATTAAAAAGCGCCTCGAGACGGTTGATGGCGTCGGCAACGTCCTAATCGGGGGAGAGCGTGAACGCACCATACGTGTACAGCTTGACCCGCTCCGTATGAGTGCTTTTCAGATTACCACGCAAGATCTGGTTCGCGCCTTCCAAAATGAGCATTTTCAACTTCCCGGTGGCTATCTGGTTGACGGGTTTCGCGAGAATCTGATTAAACTGGATTTGGAGTTTCACAACCTGGACGATCTGGAAAATATGCTGATTGGTTATCGCAATAGTGCACCGATCAAACTAAAAGATGTCGCACAAATCGAAGATGGTCTTGCTGATTTCAGGAAAATCGCTCGTCATAACGGCGAACCGACCGTCGGGCTGGGGATCATCAAGATTACCGGCGCAAATACCGTCAAAATTGCCGATGAAATTAAGCGCAGGCTGGAAGAAGAGTTGATACCACAACTCCCCGCCGGAGTGACTTTAGAGATCTCCTCTGATAACTCTATTTATATTAACGAGCTCTTTTTCGGCCTCGAAGAACATCTGTTAATGGGGACACTTTTTGCTGCATTGGTTGTCTGGCTTTTCTTAAAAAGTTTCCGCTCCACGCTAATTATTGCCGCCGCGATTCCTGTTTCCCTACTTGGCGCTGTTTTTGTCATGTTCTTTGCCGGTTACACCTTTAACGTCATGACCATGCTTGCCCTGCTATTGCTGATTGGTATCGTTGTCGATGATGCCATTGTTGTGCTGGAAAATATATTCAGGCACAGAGAGACTATTGATAAGGACCCTGAATCTGCTGCAATAAACGGCTCCAATGAGGTTATTTTCGCAGTCGTTGCCGCAACATTCACACTGGTTGCTATTTTTGCGGGCGTTATTTTTATGGGCGGTGTCATGGGGCGGTTCTTCGGAGCCTTTGCCATCGTCGTTACATTTGGCGTGCTCTCATCACTGCTCGTATCACTGACACTGACCCCCATGCTCTGCGCACGCCATCTTGAAGTGAGTGATCAGCACGGCATGCTTTACAATTGGCTTGAGGCGAGATTACAGGACGTTGAGCGATTTTACCGACATGCTCTAGCATTATCATTACGTTTCCGCTGGCCGGTCATTCTAATTACCATCGCTATCGTCTCCAGCAGTGGCTTCTTTTTTGGACAGGTGGGCAAAAGCTTTATGCCACAGGAAGATGAAGGCCGCTTTATTATCAGCATTAAGACACCTCTAGGTAGCTCAATCCAGTACACCGATGATCGCCTGGCAAAACTGGAAGAAATCCTCAAAAAACACCCCGAAATTAAGGGTTATTTTTCAGTCATTGGTAGCAGTAGTTCTGGCCAGGTTAATCAGGGGAGAATCTATATCCAGATGGTGCCGCGTGAAGAGAGGGAGCTGAAGCAATTTGACCTGATAGACCTGCTTAGAACGGAATTGGCAGAGGTTCCCGGTGTTAAAGCCTTTCCAGCGCCTATTCCTGTTGTCGGAGGGCAGCGCGGAGAGCCCCTGCAATTTGTCCTTAATGGCCCCAACCTGCAAACGGTTGCGACGCAGGCAGAAGCCCTCCAGAAAAAACTGATGGCGCATAAAAGCCTTGGCAAAGTCGACCTTGACCTCAATCTACAGCTTCCCGAACTGGTTTTCGATATTGATCGCGTCAGAGCAGCAAGCATTGGCCTCAGCGCGCGTGATATTGCACTTGCAATTAATATTGTTGCAGGCGGCTTTGATGTTGCCAAATTCAATGACTTCCCGGGCGACGGAGAACGTTATGACATCCGTCTGAAGGCGGTGAAAGGAACACTTGAAACACCAGCCGACCTGAGCCAGATTTATCTCCGAACCAAAGGAGGCGAACTTGTTCGGCTTGATACCGTTGCCACACCAAGGGAAACAATCGGCCCTGCCATTATCTCCAAACTCGATCTTCGCTATGGGGCCTACTTTTATACAGCCCCCACAGTTCCTTTGGGTGAAGCAGTTGATATTGTTCAAAGTAACGCCTCTAAACTCCTTCCGAGCGGCTATAGCATCAAATTAGTTGGTCGAGCAGAAGAATTTAGTAAAACCATCGGCTATATGAAAGTTGCTTTTGGTATGGCCATTATTCTTGTTTATATGGTACTTGCCAGCCAGTTCAACTCATTTATTCAGCCTCTTATCATCATGGTTGCGCAGCCACTTGCTATCGTTGGCGGTATTTTTGCTCTTTGGCTGATGGGCCATGGGCTAAATATTTTCTCGATGATCGGGCTCATCCTGTTGATGGGGCTGGTCGCTAAAAACTCTATTTTACTCATCGATCTGACGAACCAAACCCGGCAAAAAGGAGAGGATATCAACCCAGCTCTACTCAGCGCCTGCCCAATTAGGTTGAGACCGGTACTAATGACCTCGCTTACCGTCATATTGGCGATGATCCCAGCAGCCATGGGTTTAGGTGCTGGCGCTGAAACCAATGGGCCACTCGCTGTTGCGGTGATTGGTGGAATGGTTAGCTCGACATTATTAACACTGATCGTTGTACCCGCTGTTTATTCTTTGATTGAGCACGGCTTATATCGATTTAATAAAAGTAAATCGAGCGAATAATGCACCACAATTGATATAATTCGACGATTCAGACTAAACAGGTTTTCATCGTGACAGACCCAAAACTGGCCATAGACTTCTGTGGTATCAAATTACAAAGCCCCATCGTACTGTTGTCAGGTTGTGTTGGTTTCGGTGCGGAATATACCCGTGTAGAAGGCTTTAGCCACCGGGATGTGGGCGCTGTCTGCCTCAAGGGGACAACCTTGGAGCCTCGTTTAGGCAATGCGCCTCACCGCGTTTATGAAACTCCCGGCGGCATGCTAAATGCCATTGGACTTCAAAATCCCGGTGTCGAAAAAGTGGTCAACGATATCTTGCCCCAGCTTGATTTTGAAGAGACCCGGTTTATTGCCAATGTTTCCGGCTCAACCATCGAGGACTATTTTGAGACCACCAAACGGTTCGATGACTCCCCGATTGACGCCATTGAAATAAACATCTCCTGCCCGAATGTTAAAGAGGGCGGTGTTGCATTTGGCAATGATCCAGAGATGTCTGCGAGAGTCGTCGAAGCTTGTCGTCGCGCAACGAACAAACCCCTCATAACCAAACTATCTCCCAATCAGACCGATATCGCCGGTAATGCACAACGTTGTATTGAAGCGGGAACAGATGCCTTTGCTGCAACCAATACCCTGATGGGTATGGCCATTGATATTGAAAGTCGGACACCCGTTATCGGTAACCGCCAGGGTGGACTGTCTGGTCCCGCCATCAAGCCGGTTGCTCTGCTAAAGGTGAATCAGGTCTACCAAGTTTGTAAGGGCCACAATATCCCTATTATTGGCCAAGGTGGCATCACCTCAGCAGAAGATGCGCTGGAATTTATTATTGCCGGAGCGAGCGCCATAGGCATCGGCACGGGGCTTTTTTATGACCCTTTGATATGCCCAAAAATTAATGCCGGAATCCTCGACTACATGAATCGCCATAAAATTGATCGCCTTGAACAGCTAACCGGCTCCCTGAGTTAGCCTGACAAACCTAATCTTCTATCCCAAGCTCCTTGATCTTCCTGGTGAGCGTATTACGGCCATAACCTAACGCAGCAGCAGCCTCTTGGCGCTTTCCAGCCGTATAGTTCAGCCCTGCGCGAATCAACAACGCCTCACAGGCAGGGATAATCTCTTTGGCAATATTTTGCTCACCACGCTGCAAAGCGTTTTCAATCCTTTTCCTTAATGCCGCCTCCCAGTTATCTCCACTTGCCGCAACACCCGACTCGCTACTTTGAAGCAACTCTGGAGGAAGGTCTGCCATATGAATCTCTTTGCCCGCCGCCATCACCGTCAGCCAACGACAACTGTTTTCCAGTTCTCGAACATTTCCGGGCCAATCCAGCTTGCTCAGAAATTTTTCAACTTCCGGTAAAAGTATTTTTGTTTCAACATTAAGCTCACTACTCGCTCGATCAAGAAAATAGTTGAGCAGTAAGGGAATATCTTCTCTACGGTCGCGCAGTGCGGGAAGGTGAACACGGATCACATTGAGCCTGTGAAAGAGATCCTCACGAAACCGTCCTGACTTAACCAGCTCTTCCAGCTTTTGGTGGGTCGCGGCGATAATTCTCACATCAACCTTAACAGCGGCACGCCCACCGACCGGATAAAACTCCCCATCCGACAATACACGGAGCAGTCGAGTCTGAAGCTCTGCCGGCATATCACCAATCTCATCGAGGAAAAGTGTCCCTCCATCCGCCTGTTCGAAACGTCCTGCCCGACGCCCCTGAGCCCCCGTAAAAGCGCCTTTTTCATGTCCAAACAACTCCGATTCGAGTAAATCTCTAGGAATTGCCGCCATATTAAGTGCGATAAATGGTTGTTTAACTCTAGGACTATGCCGATGCAATGCCTGTGCAACCAGCTCTTTACCGGTTCCTGACTCACCATTTATTAAAACGGTGATGTGCGAGCGC
>QNFJ01000139.1 GCA_003646305.1 Gammaproteobacteria bacterium
AGAGCAATAGGCCTTTCCAGTAAAACCACACCTAAAGTGATCGACACAACAGCCGGGTTCGGACGGGATAGCTTTGTACTAGCATCACTCGGCTGTGAAGTGACGATGATAGAACGCTCACCCATAATGGCAGCTTTGTTACAAGATGGGCTAGACAGAGCGGCTAAAGAGCCAGAGATTGCGGAGATTATGCGTCGTTTATCGGTAATCCATGCTGATGCAACTGACTACTTGAATGATATAAACCCAGTGCAGGTGGTGTATTTAGACCCGATGTATCCAGAAAAGAAGAAAGCCGCTGCGGTAAAAAAAGAGATGCGCTTATTGCAACAACTTACAGGTCCAGACCTGGACAGTGCACTTTTACTAGAAGCTGCACTGAAAAAAGCGGTTAATAGAGTGATTGTTAAACGCCCAAAAGGGGCTAGGTCGATAGAGGGGCAGCGAGTCAGTTCAGAAATCTCAAGCCCCAACACCCGTTATGATATTTATAATTTAAAAGCCCTTTAATCCAGGGTCTTTATATAGAGAAACAGGAAAATGAATATTGAAAAAGCTTTGCAAGATCGCAGTGAATCAAAATGTGAGCTATGCAGTGCCCTGGAGAATTTAGCTGCATATGAGGTACCACCTGCCTCAAATGGGGGTCTCGATGAGACCATCTTGATCTGCGCAATTTGCACGGAGCAATTAGAAGACCCGGAAAAAGTAGAAGCGAATCACTGGCGTTGCCTTAATGACAGTATGTGGAGTCAGGTTCCGGCAGTACAAGTTGTTGCCTGGAGAATGCTGACACGGCTGAGCAGTGAAGGTTGGCCGCAGGATTTACTTGAAATGCTCTATCTGGATGATGAACTTCTAGCGTGGGCAGAAACGACAGGGGAGGGTAAAAGTGTTGGGGGTGAAGCAAAGCATGTTGATAGCAATGGCGTAACGCTTGAAGCAGGTGATACCGTCACGCTTATCAAAGACTTAAATGTAAAAGGGGCCAATTTTACAGCAAAGCGAGGAACCGCAGTGCGTGGCATCTCTTTGGTACAAGACAATCCAGAACATATTGAAGGGCGGGTAAATGGTCAACGGATTGTTATTTTGACAAAGTTTGTTAAGAAAACGGGATAGTTATCAGAATAGATTAAGATCTTATGTTGCAGGTATTAGGCTAAACAAACCCCTCCCCCTGGAAAGTAAAAGGGAGGGATTACGCATCGTTAAATAACAGATCGTTATTTCGCCAAAGGAATGATTTGTATCATCTGTGCGTTAGCGGCTGTCTTTAATTTATTTTCCATCTGGTAGTAACGCATAAGTTCTTTCTTGGACATCACTTTTTCAAATTTTGGAACATAATTCTTTTTAAGATTTAACTCAATTTGTTGCTGATTTAGCCATTTCTCTAAAAGCTCTTTCGCCTTAACATTGGTTAGTGCATCATATTTTTTTGCGAATTCATTAATTATTAAAACCAGTTGGCTATTGGATTTCAATAATTCCTTTTGGTAGGCGTTATAAACAGGTAAAAACTCAGCTCTTTCCTCTGCCGATAAATTTAACCCTTTAAGAACGAGTTGTTTTTTCTTTTGCATGAGCTGCTCTACTTCCATTTGGTTGGGCTGAGCGGCAAAGGAAGAGGGGCTGGTTAGAGCGATTAACAGGCTAATAAAGCCAATAAATTTCTTCATATTAATTACCTTAATGTGGTTTTAAATAAAATTAAGCCAGGGTGTTTGCCTGGTAGAGTAGCTTTTTCTGTTGTTAGAAAAGTCAACTTGCGCATTATAATCTAGCTTTCTGGACAAATCTTATACTCTGGCAATATTTTGCGAAAAAAGCACTGCGGATTATTTCATCAGAGGTCTGAGATAATGGACGTTATTATTGAAATAACCCCCATCACCAAAGCGACAGGCCTAAAAAGGGAACTCTCCCCCGATGGTAATCCCATGGATATCCCCCCCTTTCTGATAACCCACTCTTACCCGGCTAAAACTGATTCCAAATATTGTGTGGGGCTTTTTTAGACCAACACTAAAACCGATTTCATGAATATTTTCCAGGTCGCTGTGGCGGTCTGGGGCATCAGAAACCCCCCATTTTGGAGCGAAATGCTGAAAAATGTAGTATCCACCGATATCTATTTCGCGTTTATACATGATAAATCCTGTATTTCGACGGATATCAAGTCCGCTCTCCACGATACTAAAGCGAGTTCGAAAACCTGATTTGGTTTGTCGTTCGGCAGCTAAACGTAGCTTATTGCCCCAACGTAATTCCCAGTTGTTATCTAGATTGAAGCGCGCCAAACTGCTAAGCCCGATAACGCCTAGCCATATCACTTCATCGCGGAGAAAATCATGAGTCACCCCAAAATTTGCAAAAGGCTTAATAGCCCAGTTTGGTGAAACAGGAAGCTGATATTCGAACCCGGGTAGTATGGTTAAAGTAATCAGGTTGTCTGGGAATAGCTCATCGAGCCAGTCGGAACCTTCGACACTGTCGTGGCCAATAGCAACAGGAAAAAGCCACTTAAGGCCGGCTTCAGTATCGCTCATTTCTCGCTGAGTCCAGGAAAAAGGCATATTCAACATGGTGATACGTCGGTCATCAATTTTGTATGAGCCAGAACCCATTACAGCAGCGTAGATATAGCTGACTCCAACCTTATCGCGGTCGATCTCCTGTGATGCAGCAGGTAAAGGTAGAAGCGCTTGAGTCACTAAACAGAAGAAAGCAGACCAACGTATTATTTTATTACCCATGGTGTCTAGTTTAGACAGATTGTATTAGTGACGCTCTATCTATAAGCAGTTTTTTTAAGGATAAAGAAACCCCGGAGCGACAATTAGGGGGCATCGCTCCGGGGCCAAAGATCCCAGCTAGAAAAGCCGGGTAGGGAGAACAAAACCTACGTTAGGAGGAACATAAGTAAACACTAACTTCTGCGTGTTGCAATATAAGATGATTAGAATATTAAAAAGTTCCACTTTAGTGAAAAAATATTTTTTATCACATTAGGCTGGCTTTTACTTTAATGTGCCTCATCCCAGTTGTTTCCACTCCCGATGTCTACAATGAGTGGCACGTTAAGCTTTGTTGCATGACTCATGAGCGCATCAATTTTTTGCGTAGCTTGTTTGAGGTAATCCTCAGCAACTTCAAAAACCAGTTCGTCATGAACCTGCATAATCATTTGAACAGGAACCTCGTCACCGCTAACCCACTGGTCCACGTCAATCATTGCCTTTTTTATAATATCCGCAGCGGTCCCTTGCATAGGCGCATTGATCGCTGTTCTCTCGGCATATTGCCGTCTTTGCCCATTGCGAGCGTTGATGTCGGGCAGATAAAGGCGTCGACCAAATAGCGTTTCAACATAACCTTTTTCTTTGGCAAGCTCTCGTGTGCTATCCATGTATTCTTTAACGCCGGGGTAACGGGAAAAATAGCGATCCACATAGGCTTGTGCCTCATTTCTCGGAATCCCCAACTGGCGAGCCAGACCAAAGGCAGACATTCCATAAATAAGACCAAAATTGATTGCCTTGGCGGATCGCCTTTGCTCTTGTGTTACCTCATCAAGCGTGACACCAAAAACTTCAGCAGCCGTTGATTTATGTACATCTTCACCGCGCACAAAGGCACCTAGCAATCCCTCATCCTCAGATAAATGCGCCATAATTCGCAACTCAATCTGTGAATAATCAGCCGCCAACATTTTGTAGCCTTGTGGAACAATAAATGCCTGCCGAATTCGCCTCCCCTCTGCTGTTCTTATGGGAATATTTTGTAAATTTGGGTTCGATGAAGATAACCGCCCTGTTGCGGTCACAGCCTGATGATAGGAGGTATGAATTCGCCCTGTTTTTTCACTGACTTGCTCGGGCAGGCGGTCGGTATAGGTTGACTTGAGCTTACTAATGCCACGGTTTTCAAGAATTAATCTTGGTAATGCGTAAGTTTCTGCCAGCTCCTGTAGTACCGCTTCGTTAGTGGATGGCTGTCCTTTCGGGGTCTTCTTTAGAACGGGTAAACCTTGTTGCTCAAATAAGATTTCCTGGATTTGTTTAGGTGATGCCAAATTGAAGGGCTGTCCTGCCTCATCGTATGCTGCCTGCTCAATCTCGAGCATACGGACTGCCAGTTCATGACTCTGTTTTGATAACAACGCTGAGTCGATCAATACGCCGTTACGTTCTATACGTGAGAGCACAGGAACCAGCGGAATTTCAACCTCTTGATAAAGACGGCTCATGTCCGTTTTGGCCTCAAGTTTGGGCCATAAACAGTGATGAAGGCGCAAGGTTATATCGGCATCTTCTGCCGCATAAGGTGCGGCCTGTTCCAATGAAATCTCCTGAAATGAAAGCTGTTTAGCGCCTTTACCAGCGATCTCTTCATAATGGGTTGTCTTGTAACCGAGGAATCTTGATGCCATATCATCCATATTGTGGCGCCCTGAAACACTATTCAGAATATACGATTCCAGCATCGTATCGTGCTTGATTCCTCTTAGCATGATGCCGTGGTTTAGCAACACATTGCGGTCATATTTCAGATTTTGACCAACTTTAGAAACAGATTCATCCTCAAGAAGAGGGCGTAATTTTTCTAAAACCCAATCTCGTGATAATTGGGTTGGTGCGCCTGGATAACTATGAGAAACCGGCACATAGGCCGCCTCCCCCGGCTCAACTGAAAAAGAGACACCCACCACCTCTGCCGAAATGTAATTAAGAGAAGTCGTTTCGGTATCAAAAGCAAAAATAGTGGCCTGTTTGAGCTTGTTTAGCCACTTTTCGAATTGTTCTGCCGTCAATACCAGATCGTAAGTAGCCGTAACATCATCTGCTGGGGCTGCCGCGTCAATTTCAGCTATCGTCGTGGCAGTCGAAATGGCTGTTGGTTTTTTCCTGTCGAGTTGTTTTAGCCAGCTCGAAAATTCAAATTGCTCAAGCAGTTCACGCAGTTTCTCATCGTCAGCAGGGGCAAGTTGTAGGTCGGTAACATTTTCCGGTAGCGATAGATCACATTTAATGGTCGCCAGTTTGCGAGACAGTTTTAAAGTTTCTAATCCATTTCTAAGGTTCTCTCCAACCTTTCCTTTTACTTCGGCTGCGCGGCTAATTAGTTCATCCACTGAGCCGTATTCTCCTAGCCATTTAGCTGCTGTTTTAGGCCCAACCTTAGGAACACCGGGAATGTTATCTGAGCTATCTCCAACTAAGGCGAGGTAATCGATTATTTGCTCAGGGGTTACACCAAATTTGTCTTTAACCCCTTGCGGATCCATCCGACTGTTTGTCATGGTGTTTTCTAAAGTAATTTGCTCATTGACCAGTTGAGCCATATCTTTATCACCTGTCGAGACAACAACCTTTAGCCCAGTTGCCGCAGCTTGCCGAGCAAATGTTCCGATTACGTCGTCAGCCTCAACACCTGGTTCCATGACCAAGGGAAACCCCATCACCTTTATCAATTCATGTAATGGCGCGATTTGTCGCCGTAAATCATCATCCATCGGTGGGCGGTTGGCTTTGTACTGGTCGTACATTTCATGGCGAAAGGTTTTACCTGGAGCATCAAAAATAACCACCACTTGCGCGCCTGGGTACTCTGTTAGCAACTTTCTCAGCATATTGGAAACACCGAGAATCGCACCAGTCGGTTCACCTTGAAAGTTAGTTAACGGTGGTAAAGCATGAAACGCACGAAATAGGAAAGAGGAACCATCCACGAGAACAATTGTTTTTTCGATGGGTTGTTTCATTAATTTTCAGGTGACTGTCTGCTAAAAGAGGGGTCGATTATACCTGTCATAATGTGAAATATTATGAGCAAATCTCCTCTCCCAATTTAAGGGGGTTCCCTGTAATATTGCGATATTCCCATAGTGAGGAAAAGAACATGCGCCATACTATTGTCTTTTTATGCCTGATTGCGGCATTTTCTG
>QNFJ01000140.1 GCA_003646305.1 Gammaproteobacteria bacterium
ACACTTTGAAACAGCTACCAGAACCATCAAGCTGTGCCACATCCCCTGGTAACAGGCAATCCCAACTTTTCTGGCTAACCCGTTCCGAAACTAATGCATTAAAAATAAAGCTACGTGCTGCGGATAAATAAAATCCTTTTTTCGCTCGATCACGAACTTTTATCTCTCCTCTAAATAGCGCCTCGGCACGATCAATATTACGCCCTCCGATTCCAAATCTCTGCAAACCAAAATAGTTCGGCACCCCTTGTTGCGCAATCAGCTGAAGCCGTTTTTCCAGCCGCTCTTGGTCCCCTTCTAGTTGACGAATCGTTAACTCAAAACGGTTACCTTTATGAATACCTCGGCGCAGTTTCTTATTGTGTTTAGTCTGCTCAAGAAGTTTAATTGTCTCTGTTTCGATTGATGACCAATCGATTTCGCTTTTCCCCGGAATATGAACACTGAACCACTGAACCGTCTTTGCCTGGCGATCTTTCAGACCGGCGAAACCAACATCTCGCCGTTTAATGCCTGCATGGCGCGCTAAAAGTTTAGCAATCCACTCACTATTTTCACCCGTTTTTTCTATCTTCAGAAAGTGATGTTCTCCCTCGCCTGATGGCTCAAAACCAAGAATCTCTTCTACAATAAAGTCTTCTGGAATGCTGCGAATCTTCCCTTTGGCTACCGTTTCTCCATACGCACGAACCCATCCCGATTTTTCAAACAGGCCACTCATGCAGGCATTAACAAAACAACCGCGTGAACCGAAATCCCCTCACCTCTACCTTCAAAACCCATTTTTTCGGTTGTCGTCGCCTTCACATTTACGACATCAGTAACACACTTCAAATCATCGGCAATATTCGTCCTCATCTGCTCGATATGAGGCGATAGCCTCGGTGCCTGAGCGATAATAGTCAGGTCGGCGTTGCCAATTTTATAGCCTTTTTTGGCAATCTTACCAACTACATCACGGAACAACAGGCGGCTATCAATTCCCTTATAAGCGGGATCACTGTCTGGAAAATGACGACCGATATCACCTAAAGCCACCGCACCCAAAAGGGCGTCACACAAGGCATGCAAAACCACGTCACCATCTGAATGCGCCGCCATCCCTTTGTCATATTCGATCTCTACACCACCCAACACAAGCCGCCCACCTTCTTTAAAACGATGCGCATCAAAACCATGTCCAATTCTCAAACCTTTTTCTCCAAATAAAATGCCGCCAGAGCCAGGTCGGCTGGTCGGGTTATTTTGATATTTTCTGGTTCACCTTCGACCAGTTTAGGTTTATAGCCAAGTGACTCGATTGCACTCGCCTCGTCTGTCACAGCGATCCCTGCCTCTACCGCTTGTTCCAGTGCCTTTTTTAAGAGCCCAAACCGGAACATTTGTGGCGTGAGCGCACGCCAGATAGTTTGACGATCAAGGGTTGACTCTACAACACCTTGCTGAACTTTTTTAAGGGTGTCATGTACGGGTAGCGCAAGAATTCCTCCGACTGGATCGGCTTTCAATCGCTCAATCAGACGACCTATCTCTTTTTTAGTAACGCAGGGCCGTGCCGCATCATGGACTAAAACCCAGTCATTATTATCTGCTTGGCCTGCCAGATATCGTAGCCCGGAAAGAACCGACTCAAAACGCTCCCGCCCACCTACCGTTGTTTGAACTCGAGCAGAAAAATTCTGCTTAACCGATTCCCAACAAGTATCATTCTGAGAAATCGCAACAACAATAGTCTCTAATCTTTTCTCGGACAGAAGCCGCAAGAGCGTCTGCTCTATGACCGTTTTTTCGGCTAGTTGGAGGTACTGTTTTGGCAAAACAGCTCCCATTCGACTACCTATTCCGGCAGCCGGGACGATAGCCCAATAACGAGGTGCGGTTCTGCTCATTATTCAACAACCTGAAAGAAGGTTTCACCTTTTTTAATCATCCCAAGGTCCTGACGTGCACGCTCTTCAATAGCATCCATGCTCTCTTTGAGATTATTAACTTCTGCTTCCAGGGCAAGATTACGCTCACGAAGTTTTTCTTTTTCCTGCTCCAGTTGCTCCAGCTTTTGCTCCATAACCCATAAAGCTGGAACACCATCATTCGTACGCCAAAGCTTATATTGAAGCAAGCCAAGCAGTATAAAAAGAGAGAGGATAAGCAGCCTTCCTGCCATTAAAATAGTCCGGATTTAGAGTTTATTAAAAACACCCCGACCTGCGTAAACAGCTTTCTCACCCAACTCCTCTTCGATGCGAAGCAGGCGGTTATACTTTGAGATACGATCAGAACGGCAAAGTGAGCCGGTCTTTATTTGTCCTGCACTCGTTGCAACAGCAAGATCTGCAATCGTCACATCTTCAGTTTCGCCTGAACGATGCGAAACAACCACGGAATAACCGGCATCTTGAGCCATCTCAATCGCTTCCAACGTTTCACTCAATGTACCAATCTGATTAACCTTAATCAGGATTGAGTTGGCTACTTTTTTCTCAATACCTTCAGCGAGGATTTTGGGGTTAGTAACAAAAAGGTCATCGCCAACCAGTTGAATCTTGTCACCAATTTTATCTGTCAGGTAGGCCCAACCATCCCAGTCACTCTCATCCATGCCATCTTCTATGGAGATAATCGGATATCTCTCTGCCAGATCAACAAGATAGTCTGCAAAACCTTCAGGGCTAAAACTTTTTCCTTCTGACTCCAGGACATACTGCCCATCTTTATAGAATTCTGAACTGGCAACATCAAGAGCCAAGAAGATATCTTCGCCTACTTTATAGCCAGCTAATTCAATTGCCTCAAGAATAATACCAATGGCGGCTTCATTAGACGGCAGGTCAGGCGCAAAGCCTCCTTCATCTCCCACTGCTGTATTCAACCCTTGGTCAGATAAAACTTTTTTCAGTGCATGGAAAACTTCTGCACCATATCGTAATGCTTCGCGAAAAGTCGGTGCACCCACAGGTAATATCATAAATTCCTGAATATCCACGCTGTTATCAGCATGCGCACCGCCGTTGATGATATTCATCATCGGTACCGGCATCACGAATTCCCCACTTTTATTCAAATACCGATAAAGCGGGATACCACCATTTTTAGCTGCCGCGTAGGCCGCTGCCATTGAAACACCTAGTGCAGCATTAGCGCCTAAACGCCCTTTGTTATCAGTGCCATCAAGCTCGATCAGTTTCTCATCTAGAGCCTTTTGATTCGCCACATCCATGCCCAATACCGCCTCGCGAATTTCACCTTTGATATTGGCAACAGCTGTTAAAACACCTTTACCAAGATAGCGAGATTTATCACCATCTCTAAGTTCTAACGCCTCACGAATCCCTGTTGAGGCACCCGATGGAACCATCGCGCTACCAATAACGCCTGAATCAAGAATAACATCTGCTTCGATCGTTGGATTGCCTCTTGAATCCAAAATTTCACGAGCACGAACATCGACTATTGCTGCCATGATATCTCCGTTAGATAAAATTAAAGTGTCTCTTCTATTAGGGGTGATGACTTAACAAGGTCATCAATATTTTTAAGAACCGTTAGCAGCTCTTTCATGCGTCCCAATGGCCATGAATTTGGACCATCACTCATCGCTTTTTCAGGATCTGGGTGAGTCTCCATAAATAGTCCAGAAATTCCTGCTGCAACAGCTGCTCTGGCTAATGCGGGAATAAACTCTCGCTGTCCACCCGATGAGCTACCTTGTCCACCGGGGAGCTGCACCGAGTGCGTCCCATCATAAACAACCGGGCAACCGGTTTCCCGCATTGCAGCCAGTGACCGCATATCCGAGACAAGGTTGTTATAACCAAATGAGGCACCACGCTCACAAACCATAATCTGTTGATTACCGGTCGCGCGCGCCTTTTCAACCACATGTACCATATCCCAAGGCGCCATAAACTGCCCTTTCTTGATATTTACCGGGATACCCTGTCGGGCCACATTTTGAATATAGTTTGTCTGCCGACATAGAAAAGCCGGGGTCTGCATCACATCGACCACACTGGCCACTTCGTCCAGCGGTGTGTCTTCATGTACATCGGTCAAAATGGGCACACCAATTTGCTCTTTGACTAACTGAAGAATTCTTAAGCCCTCTTCAATTCCTGGCCCCCGAAAACTAGCGTGAGAAGAGCGGTTTGCTTTATCAAACGAAGACTTATAGATAAAGGGAACCGACAGTTCATCACATATCTCTTTTAATGCGCCCGCCGTGTCCAAGGTCATCTGTTCACTTTCAATAACACACGTTCCCGCAATCAAAAATAGCGGCTTATCTAAACCGGCTTCAAAATTGCAAAGCTTCATGCTGCACTCTCCTCATTCTTCTGACTATGCTCAACCGCCGCCTGAATAAATCCGGTAAATAGTGGGTGCCCATGCCGTGGTGTAGAGGTAAATTCGGGGTGGAACTGGCAAGCAAGAAACCAGGGATGATCTGGAATCTCAATCACCTCTACAAGGCGTCCATCGATGGATTTACCAGAAACTTTCAATCCTGCCGCTTCCAGTTTTTCAAGGTACTGATTGTTAAATTCATAGCGATGGCGGTGCCGCTCTGTAATGACATCTTTCCCATACAAATCATGCGTGAGGCTGCCTGGAATCAGACTTGCTTTCTGGGCACCCAAGCGCATTGTGCCGCCAATATCTGATGTCTCATCACGTTGCTCCACCTGACCCGCTTCATCTTTCCATTCGGTAATCAAACCAATAACAGGATACGGTGTGTTCTTCAGGAACTCTGTACTATGCGCTCCTTCCATACCTGCTACATCGCGTGCAAACTCAATCACAGCAACTTGCATCCCCAAGCAGATTCCCAAGTATGGAATGCCATTCTCTCTGGCATATTTAACCGTTGCAATTTTGCCCTCAACACCTCTTTCACCAAAACCACCCGGCACTAAAATCGCGTCAACATCATCAAGTCCAGTGATGCCATTTTCTTCCAGCTCACCCGATTCAACATATTTTATATTAACCTTGGTTCGAGTCTGAATTCCGGCATGGCTCAAGGCCTCAGAAAGAGATTTGTAGGCATCAGAATGCTGAACGTATTTACCAACCATCGCAACAGTTACGCTCTTTTCAGGTGCTAGTACCGCGTTAGTCACTGCCTCCCATTCTGATAAATCAGCTGGTTTTGCATCCAAATGCAGTTTCCGGGTGACAATTTCATCCAGCCCCTGCTCATTGAGCAACAAAGGAATCCGGTAAATCGTGTCCGCATCAATTGCCGAAATAACTGCTTTTTCTTCAACATTTGTGAACAGTGCAATTTTACCTCTTTCTGCCTGAGGAATCGGAAACTCTGCTCTGCAAATCAAAATATCAGGTTGAATACCAATTGTTCTCAACTCTTTGACCGAGTGCTGAGTGGGTTTGGTTTTAATCTCACCCGCAGTCCGAATATAGGGGACCAGTGTTAAATGGATAAATAGTGTGTTGGTATCGCCCCGTTCGACACGCATCTGCCTGATTGCCTCGAGAAAGGGTAAAGACTCGATATCTCCAACCGTTCCGCCTATTTCAACGAGGACAACATCATAGCCTTCAGCACTACGTTCTATGAGCCGTTTTATTTCATCTGTAATGTGAGGAATGACCTGTACGGTAGCGCCAAGATATTCACCTTTACGCTCTTTGCGTAAAACATTTTCATAGACCTGACCGGTCGTAAAGTTGTTCACTTTACGCATTTTGCTATTCAAAAAACGCTCGTAATGACCAAGGTCCAGATCCGTTTCAGCACCATCTTCTGTCACAAAAACCTCACCGTGCTGGTAAGGACTCATTGTGCCTGGATCGACGTTAATGTACGGATCCAGTTTTGTCATGGTGACACTCAAGCCGCGCGACTCAAGAATAGCGGCAAGAGATGAAGCAGCAATCCCTTTACCTAATGAGG
>QNFJ01000141.1 GCA_003646305.1 Gammaproteobacteria bacterium
GAGGCAAGTGTGTTGGCATCTTCGACCGATTTAGCAATTGTTTTGATATTTAAAGGGCGTGAAGCAGAGATGGCGCGCTTGATTGTTGCTCTATGTTCTGGGTTGCTCAGCAGATCACGTACAAAGGCCCCATCAATTTTCAGGTAATCGATGGGGAGTGACTGTAAGTCTATCGACCGGAATTTGCCAAATCCAAAATGGTCGAAAGCGAATTGGCAGTGCACTTTTTTGATACCTGAAATAAAGTTCTTCAGGATGGTGGGGCGTGTTCTGAACTCGGCATAATCTATCTGAAAGACGAGCGATTTCCCGTCGATACCCGCCTCCTGTAGGCAGCTATACAAATAAGGTAAAAGATTTTTATTATCGAGTGATTCGCCAGATAACTTGATGAAAAATAGACGGTTACTTTTACGTATCTGTGCACGCTTAATGAGCAGACAGGTTTGTTGGATAACCCACCGATCAATGTTGTAAATCATCCCGGTTTTTTCAGCAATATGAATGAATTGATCTGGGGAAATATGCTTTCCTTCTTTATCGATCATGCGGAGTAGAACGGCATAACTTTCTGCTGTTTCCCCATTAAGATGAACAATAGGCTGATAAATAAGGCGGAATCGGTTTTCTTTGAGGGCTGCTGAAATTTCGGCAGCTTGTTGTTGTTCGTGAACAGCAGATCCAATGGTTGTAGATAGGCTGCTATAGAGTTGAATCTGGTTGCCTCCATTTTTGGCGGCTTTGGCACATGATTGATCGGCGCGTGTGATGAGTTCCTGCATGTCTGAGAGCTGATCGTTCCAGAGGCTGGCACCAATGCTACAGGTTATTTGCAGGTAATCCTCTCCCGATTCAAACAAGGTCTCAGCAATATTTTTCTGAATTTGTTCTATAAAGCTAGAAAATGTTTCAGAGTCCGGGTGTGATGTGTAGATGGAAAATACTGCATCATTGAAACGAGAGATAAGGTTTTCTGGATGGCAACGTCCTTCAATCAATCGGGAAACTTTTGCTAACAGCTGGTCGCTATAGAGAATGCCCCGTTTTTCTCGTATCAATTTGAAACGGTCGATTAGGATTAGTGCGAGAGCTCCGTTCGTTTTGCGAGGGTTTTTTTCTGTTCGCTTCTCTAACTGCTGGAGGAAATGCTGTCTGTTTATGAGCCCAGTTAACTCATCTTTGTGAATAAGGTGTTGTGCGAATTCTGGATTGCTTTCAGAGAGAGAAGGGTTTCGTACGATAACCTGAAGGCACTGTCTATTTTTTATAAAAAGTGGGAAAGAGAGAGTTTCTGCCTGAAACTGTTCACCCGTCTGCCGTGATAAAGAGCAGTTTTTACGTTGTTGATTGCTGGCTGACCCTGAAGGTGATTGAGGGTTTTCAAGATCAATAAGGAGGTCAGGAACAACTATGTGCTGGATATTTTGTGCTTCATTAAAGGCAAAAAGTTTTCGGTAGGCCTTGTTTGCCTTCAGATACCGACCATTGTGAATCAATGCCGCTGCCTCGCGGCCCTGTGAAACGATTGAGTTAAGCCCCTGGCTGATATTGTTAAGCCAGAACTGGTTTTCTTTTAAGCGGTGCGTTAATTCGAGTGTCTCAACCTCACGGAGGATGGCGGTTGAAATTCTTTCATCATCTTTACCGGGGAGGCAGTCTCGTAACTGCGGGTAGGTTGGCATCCACCATGTTGTGCAACAAGAATCGGTAGGGTGAATGATAATGATGGGATGAAGGGACTCTGAGATGGCTTCAATCGCGCCCGATGAGTCCAGGCAGTCCTGAGATAGGTTTAATAAAATTAAGCTGGGTTCTGGGTGCTCTATTTTATTGAGATAATCGATCGCTGAGATTGCATGGAATATGACATTTGCACTGTTTTCGGTACAAAGTGTTGTCAGGTTTTCAATCTGTTCCTGCTTGATATCGATTGCAAGAATAAGCTGTTTTTTTGTAGCGATCATGAGCTGAACCCCTCCTCCTATTCATGCTCATTCTCTGCAACTTACTCGGTTTTGTCCAGTTTAAACAGGGTAAATTGGACAAAAGAAGGTGATGTTTCCAATAGCTTTTGAAGGCGATAGCGTCTGGTAACGGTTTCGTTCTTAACGTTTACCCAACTACCGGTGCGATATTTAGAGGGAGAAATGAGAAGGCTTTGCTGGATGCCTACTTCAGGCAGCTCGTGTATTAGAATGCCTTTAATCTCAGAGTCTGGTTGTTTTGGCGAGCTTGCAGTTACCAGCTGAGTGATCGGTGAAAGCAGCTCAATCCCGAACGAGAGTCCAGACTCCCTATCCTGTTCAATCCAGCGAACAACACCGGTTTTCATAGGTTGGCCGGGTTGCGATATAGAGATTATCTCGCTAACCTTGATTTTTGCATTAGCTTCTTTTACCCAGAGTAGATGGAACCCTTTAGTACTTACATCCAGAACCTTACAGTCAAGGGGCTTTATTCCGGTTTTAGGCGTGGGCAGTGATCCCTGCCCCCAAATTTCGGAGCTCGTAACCAGATATTTTGAGTTTATAAGTGTTGTGTTGGCAACATTTTCATCGCGCTGGTTATTTCTTAAGTGATCAATCTGCAGGTTATTTTCATCTAGCGGAATGATTCCAAAGTCTGGGATATCATTCCAAAGTTCACTGGCAGTCCGAACGGGGTTGATCAGTTTTTTATTCGTTTTTGGCTTTTCGTGTTCAGAAAGAAAAGTGATGATATTTTCAAGTCCAGGAATGATTGTACATTCTGGTGACTCACTCTTGTGGCGCTGTCTTCTGCGCCGTTCTGGGGCTCCCAGGCTTCTTACAATTTTACCCAGCATGCGTCTGTTGGATATTAGGCAGCTTTCCTGTTCGCTGCTGAGTAGCGTTTTAAATTGATCAATAAGATGTATGACCAGGTTGTTCGTATGAATATATCGTACCGATGCGCTGGAAGAATCTAAGTTAAGACGGCTTATATGCTGAGGTGATTGGGAGGAGTCTAGCATCATAAAGAAGCCGGCTTTTTTGGATTGGCAATCAGTGGGCTGGTCGTCTAGTTTTGCTAGCTCAGTATGTTCCCCGAGAAGATTATAGAGTCCCTTAATTTCGCGTTGTGAGAAGCGATTTGGATTACATAGAGAGAAGAGTAATAATCTTTTGGCTATTAGCTCCAGAGCGTTACTCTCTTGCACAACAAGAGTATCGTCTATTGATTGAAAATTTAACTGTTCGGTCAGAGCTAGAAGCTCATAAAATTGCGTCCAGAAGCGGGTCGAACAGGCTTCATAGCGCTGTGCAACCAGAAGTTGCTCTAGAGACAGGGAATGAAGAGCACATTTGATTGTGGATGCCTGTTGGCCGGGTGAGAATTTTTCAGGATCGAGAAAAGCTTCGCTTTTGCAAATTAATGAGTAGTTAGAAGAGAGTTCTCTATGCAGATGAGTTGAAAGCTTTGCCAGCTTAAGCTCTTTCTTTTGAAGTGGAAAAGAGGTATCCAGGAAATATTTTTCCAAAGCAGGGGAAAGCAGATATACCGTCTCTTTTAGTTGTTCAAGAAGCTCAAAATGAAGAGCTGGCTTAATTTCAACCGTATTGAGAGCCTGCAATGCGCGATAAATTTTTTCGGCAGTTTGCACGGTATTCAAAACAGGCAGTGCATCAATCCATTCTGAGATGGCTGCCGGTGTGGCCTCAAAAGGCAACTCCGTGCCTACTAGGTTGTTCATTAGATGTAATTCCTGTCTAGAATAAAGAGTTAGGACTAAGGATAGGCTATTTAGCCAGATTTTTAGGGAAGCAGGATTTATATTGAGCGTTCAGTCATAAAACAGGAGATTTGTAGGGAAAGCCACTACGTTCACGTACAAGCGTTGGGACAAGGTAGCCCGGTAATTTACTGCGGATTTTATGGTAAAGCAGGCGAGCATCAGCCTCGGGAAGGTCAAAATGCTGACTTCCGGAGACTTTATCTAGAAGGTGAAGATAGTAGGGTAGTACCCCGTTCTGGAAAAGTGATTCACTCAGCTCGCATAGAGTTAACTCGCTATCGTTGATTCCTTTGAGTAAGACGCTTTGATTTAATAGTATTACACCGGTTTGACGTAGCAGCAATAAGGCTTCTGAAACAGCGCCATCTAGCTCATTCGGATGATTGACATGAAGAACAATAGAAGTTGTTAGTCTTGTCCTGGAAAGCCACTTTAGAAGTGGGCTGTCCACCCTCGATGGAAGTGTTACCGGCAGGCGTGTATGGATACGAAGCCTTTTTAAATGAGGTATCTCTTCAAGTTTAGCGACCATTGAAGAGAGTCGAGCATCACTTAAGATTAGTGGGTCACCACCACTTAGAATCACTTCACTGATCTCTGGCCGTTGCTTGATGTAGTTAATGGCCGCCTGTTCAACACTTTTGCTGGTTTGATTGCCGTTGTAAGGATATTCACGCCTGAAACAATAGCGGCAGTTGATGGAGCAGCCACCGGTTGTGATAAGCAATAGTCGGCCGTGGTATTTATGCAAAAGTCCAGGTGTCTGCCCCGCCTCGAGATCACCAACGGGATTGGTTGTGTAACCGGGGTGAAAAACTAATTCATCATCTATAGGTAGTATTTGGCGTAGCAGAGGATCATTCGGATTACCCTTTTCAATGCGCGACAGATAGGCATAAGTAACATGAAGCGGGAATTTAGTGGTTACTTGAGGGTTGACCGAGATCTGCTTAAGATCTAACTCAAGATAGTTCAGTAGTTCGGGAAGTTGTCTGCAGGCTTTGGCTAGCTCTTGTTGCCAGCTTGTCTGTGGAGTTGTTTGGCTGGCAGTTAGGGGCATAAAGGATAAAGTTTCTCTCAAATTGACACTCCATTATAATGTCCGGATTGCGTTTGATAAATAAAGAGGAAAAGATGTCGAGTTACAGCACTAACCAGTTTAAAGGTGGCCTTAAAATCATACTTGATAATGACCCCTGCAGCATTATCGAGAATGAGTTTGTTAAGCCAGGAAAAGGACAGGCATTCAGTCGAGTCAAAATTAGAAACCTTCGAAGTGGTCGGGTGATCGAGCGTACCTTCAAGTCTGGGGAATCGGTTGAAGCGGCTGATGTCATTGAGCTTGAAATGCAATACCTCTACTGTGATGGTGAGTTCTGGCACTTTATGGAGCCAGAGACTTTTGAGCAGTATTCCTGCGCCGAAACGGCTTTGGGGGATAATGCCAAGTGGCTAAAAGAGCAGGATAGCTGCATCGTAACGCTCTGGAATGGTGAGCCTTTAGTCGTCACTCCTCCTAATTTTGTTGAGTTGACGGTGAGTGACACGGATCCGGGTCTTAAAGGGGACACTTCGGGAGGAGGCGGTAAGCCGGCCACCATGGAAACGGGGGCAGTTGTGCGTGTTCCGCTATTTATCCAAATTGGAGAAATGGTACGGATTGATACACGCACGGGCGAATATACTGGTCGGGTTAAGAGTTAATCCGGCTTTTATGGCAGTAGATTGGCGGCCAGGTTGCGGCGTAGAGAGCCTGAAAGCACGGGCAAGGATGCTCAAAAGTATCCGTCAATTTTTTGAAGAGCGTGATGTGCTGGAGGTCGAGACGCCACTGCTTTCAAATGCAGCTGGAACAGACCCGCACATTGAGTCATTCAAAACGACTTTTAATCATCCTCAGTTGCCAGAGACTGTAGCGCTTTATCTAAATAGCTCTCCTGAATTCTCCATGAAGCGGCTGCTTTCTGCAGGTAGCGGTTCAATTTTTCAGATATGCAAAGCCTTTCGAAATGGCGAGGCGGGACGGTTCCATAATCCCGAGTTTTCTATTCTGGAATGGTATCGAGTCGATTTTGACCTGCGACAGTTGATTGATGAAGTCGAGCAACTGATCCAAACCGTTGCCCCTGCATTATTAAAAAAAACCACGATTAGACTGC
>QNFJ01000142.1 GCA_003646305.1 Gammaproteobacteria bacterium
AGCTGTTGCATCGGTAATAACCGAACATCACGATTCTGGCTGCTTGCCCACTGACAACAACTATTCAGAAGGTGGCTTTTGCCACTGCCCTTTTCTCCCCATAAATAGATAAAGTTCTCACCATTCACTGCTGAGAACTTTTTGAGTGTCTCGGTGACTTCTACATTTGGGCCGACATAAAATGAATCGAAGGTCTGATCCGTGTAAAACTCAAACTGAATCGGAAGCTGTCGGTTCATCATGGAAACGAATATAGAAGGTACAACCTAGAAATAACATCTGGCTGAATAAAATCTCTAATGCAGCGAGCAGCTGCTCTGTCCCTGTGCTAAAAACGGCCAAGACTCCGTGTATAAAATAAAGCATACTTAAAAAAGCGGCCCAGGCACAAGTGTAGGTACGCCCATGAAGAAGCCCCCTCAACGGGAAGAGAAGTGGAATCAATTTTGCCGCTAAAATTGGTGCAATGGGGAGCGTTGTTGAGGGAAGAATGACGATTTCCCAGAGCAGCACTAATATCAACAGGCCAAAATAACCCACAAGTGCCATTCGGTAATAGAGCGTTGGGTTTTTCACAGCTGCGAATCTTTAAGCGTTAACGCCGCCCTGGCCAACCGTTGACCAAATGATCGACAGATCGCCTTTTCCTCTTCACTAAACCCGTTTTTATGCTCCCCCCCCTCGTAATGGCTGGGGCCATAAGGTGTCCCCCCGGTCGTGGTCTCGTTGAGCGCCTGTTCGTTGCTTGGCACCCCCAGCAGAACCATTCCCTGATGGAACAGTGGGATCATCATAGAAAGCAGTGTTGCCTCCTGCCCACCGTGCATACTGGCCGTAGAGGTAAAAACACCCGCCGGTTTGCCTCGCAAGCCACCCGAAAACCAGAGCTCACTCGCGCTATCTAAAAAGTATTTCAGCGGTGCGGCCATATTGCCGAAATGGGTTGGACTGCCTAGCGCAAGTCCATCACATTCCTTTAGGTCATCAATCGTCGCATAGGGGGCGCCTGCAGCTGGAACGCTCGCTTCTACCGCTTCGCAAACCGTTGAAACAGGTGCAACGGTTCGAATACGTGCCGTCACACCCTGCACCTCTTCGACACCTCGAGCAATGCGATTAGCCATCTCAGCTGTACCGCCATAATTACTGTAGTAAAGAACGAGAACTTCAGTCATCGGATTAAATTATTGCCAAAACACTTTCAGGCGGGCGGCCAACAGCCGCTTTTCCATTCGCGAGAACAATGGGCCGCTCAATAACACGTGGATTCGCCACCATTCCCTGGATTAAAGCAGCACGATCGAGATCAGGATTGTCCAAACCCGCTGTTGTATATTCGGCCTCTTTTTTACGCATTAAATCGCGTGGTTCCATCCCTAACAAGCGTAGAACACTGTCCAGCTCTTCTGCTGTGGGGGGGGTCTCAAGGTATTCGATAATTTCTGGCTCGACGCTGTTTGCTTTAAGCAGTTCCAGTGTCTGGCGCGACTTGCTGCAGCGTGGGTTATGGTAAATTTTTACACTCATAATCAGTCCTCAGGGGTAAACTTCGATCTAAAGTGGATACATGGTACTGGCTGAGACGGTTGCTTCCAAGCGTTTGTGCTATCATTTTGTCCAAATTAACAGTCAATCGGCCTTTCCATTCTATGCAATTGCAATTACCCGATTTTTCTAACGCAAAAGTTCTCGTTGTCGGCGACCTGATGCTCGATCGCTATTGGCACGGCGGCACATCAAGAATATCTCCAGAAGCCCCGGTTCCAGTTGTTCATGTCAACGAGGTGGAAGAGCGTGCCGGCGGAGCGGGTAACGTCGCCTTAAATATTTCCGCACTAGGTGGAGGGGCTTCCGTTCTCGGCTTTTGTGGAAAAGATGAAGCGGCTGAAGCCCTGACTCAAACATTGACAGCCGCAAATATCCTCTGTCTGCTCGAACCTGTCGACAATCTGGCAACGATTACAAAACTACGTATTATGAGCCGGCATCAACAGCTGATTCGTCTCGATTTTGAAGATGGCTTTCACAACTGTGACTCCACAGCACTCATGGCGCGTTACCAAACCGCGCTTAAAGAGGCCGATGTGGTGATTCTTTCTGACTATGGAAAGGGAACACTTCACGCTATCGAACAGTTTATCAGCGCGGCAAAAGAAGCCAATATTCCGGTACTGATCGACCCCAAAGGCAATGACTTCAGTATTTATCGCGGTGCCACCTTAATTACCCCGAACTGGAACGAGTTTGAAGCGGTTGTTGGCCCTTGTCGTAGCGATGATGAGTTGGTCGAAAAGGGGCAAAAGCTCCTTGCCGACTTAGATTTGAGTGCACTACTGGTCACACGAGGCGAGAAAGGGATGACCCTACTCTCACAGCAAGCAGCGCCTCTTCATCTCCCCACACAGGCGCGCGAAGTTTTTGATGTTACCGGTGCAGGTGATACCGTTATTTCTGTTCTCGCGACGGCATTGGCCGCCAGAAAACCCCTTGCAGAAGCAACCGCCCTGGCTAATTTGGCAGCTGGAATTGTCGTTGGAAAACTGGGAACAGCCACCGCTAGCCGTGATGAACTGGAACAGGCCATCCAGGGCGAACGCGCTGAGTATCATGGCGTTCTGAGCTTGTCACAAGCGCAAGAAGTGCTAAAACACGCCCGTCAACGACAAGAGAAGATTGTCGCGACTAATGGCTGCTTTGACATCCTTCATCCTGGCCATATCCACTACCTACGCCAGGCAAGAGCACTCGGTGAACGCCTTATTATTCTGGTAAACAGTGATGATTCTGTTCGTCGCCTGAAAGGTCCTGAGCGACCCATTAACCGACTTGAGCATCGCATGGAAATGCTCTCTGCTCTGGAGTGTGTGGATTGGGTTATCCCATTTAATGGGGATACACCAGAAGAACTGCTTTGCCAGCTACTACCCGATATTCTGGTCAAAGGGGGCGACTATCCTGATCCGACGCAAATAGCCGGGCATGATTGCGTGGTTGCCAACGGTGGAGAGGTACAAATTCTTCAATTTGTTGAGGGCTGCTCCACAACGAATATTATTGAAACCATTCGAAACTCGACAAGGTAAACAGATGATCATAGTGACCGGTGGCGCCGGCTTTATCGGCAGCAACATTGTTAAAGCATTAAACCAGCGAGGCCAGAAAGAGATTCTGGTAGTCGATAACCTCAAAAATGGTATTAAATTTAGAAATCTGGTGGACTGCCAGATCGCTGACTACATGGACAAAGAGAGCTTTATTGCCAGCATTGCGCTAGGTGATTTTGACGATCAACCCATCGAAGCAATTTTCCATAATGGTGCCTGCTCTTCCACAACCGAGTGGGATGGCCGTTACATGATGGATAACAACTACGACTATAGCAAAACGCTCCTCCATTTTTGCGTAACACGGGGAATCCCTTACATCTACGCCTCAAGCGCAGCAGTCTATGGCGGCGGAACCGTCTTTAAAGAGTCACTGGAAAATGAAGCCCCTTTAAATGTGTATGGCTATTCAAAATTCCAGTTTGATCAATACGTTCGCGCCCGGCAGTCCGAAATAAAAAGCCAGGTCGTCGGGCTGCGCTACTTTAATGTTTATGGTCCCAGAGAAAGCCACAAGGGCAGCATGGCAAGCGTCGCCTTTCATCTCAATAATCAGATAAAAGAGAGCGGCAAGGTCAAACTGTTTGAGGGCTGTGATGGCTACGGAAATGGCGAACAGCTCCGCGATTTTATCTATGTGGGTGATGTTGCCGAAGTGAATCTCTGGTTTCTCGATAACCCAAAGGCTACCGGCATTTTTAACCTCGGAACAGGCCGCAGCCAACCCTTTAATGATGTGGCAAAAGCAGTTTTAAATTACCATCAAAAAGGTGAGCTCGAATACATTCCCTTTCCAGAAAAACTAAAAGGCTGCTATCAGAGTTTTACAGAGGCTAATCTCGACAATCTCCGTACGGCCGGCTGCCAGCATCTATTTAAAACCGTTGAAGAGGGTACACAGCTCTATATGCAGTGGTTAAACGAACAGTAACGTGCGGCACCTTTACTCCGTTCTACTCTACCTGCTCGCCCCTGTTGTTCTCCTAAAACTGCTGCTTCGCAGCCGCAAAGCACCCGCTTACCGACAACGCTGGAACGAGCGATTCGCGTGCTATTCGGGAAACCACAAAAAAGAGGTTATCTGGTTTCATACCGTTTCTGTTGGCGAGGCTGAAGCGGCTTTTCCATTGATACGCGTCATACAAAACCGCTATCCAGACCAACCCATCCTCATCACAACCACGACGCCGACCGGCTCCGACCGCGTTAAAGCGGTTTTTGAAGAGAGCGTCGAACATGTCTACCTCCCTTACGACCTCCCCGATGCCGTTTCTCGCTTTCTTAGCCACTTTAAACCTCGCATTGCGGTCATGATGGAGACGGAGATTTGGCCAAATCTTTTTTCCCAATGTAACCGGCAAAAAATCCCACTGTTAATTATTAATGCTCGCCTCTCGGAAAAATCCACGCGCGGCTATCAGAAACTAAAGAAGCTGACTGAAGAGGCACTGTGCAACGTTTCACACATTGCTGCCAGATCACAAAATGATGCCGACCGCTTTATCTTGCTGGGCGCACGTCCCGCTAAAGTTTCGGTTGCTGGCAATATTAAATTCGACCTAAAGCTTCCGGCAAGCTTACGAGAGCAGGCTGAATTTATGCGCCAATCTCTTTTCTTGCAGCGCCCCGTCTGGATTGCTGCCAGCACGCACGAAAAGGAAGATGAGAAGGTTCTTGCTGCCTTCAGCGAGGTTAAACAAGCCATTCCAGAAGCGCTATTGGTTCTGGTGCCTCGTCACCCCGAACGTTTCGAGAAGGTGGCTGAACTTTGCAAAAAACGTCAATTCAGCCTCATCAAACGAACCGAAGAAAAAACCTGCAGCAGCAAAACCGATATCTTTTTACTCAATACGATGGGAGAGCTTAAACTCTTTTCCACCGCGGCAGATATCGCTTTTGTCGGCGGCAGTCTCGTTCCAACCGGAGGCCATAATGTTTTAGAACCTGCGGCAGCTGGGGTTCCCGTGCTGTTTGGCCCTCACATGTTCAATTTTTCTGAAATTGCCGAGTTACTACTTGAAAAAGGTGCCGCAATTCAAATTAATAACGAGAAAGAGCTCGCGGAAGAGGTTATCAACCTTTTTGAGCACGCAGAAATTAGAGGTGAACTAGGTGAAAAAGGGCAGATTTTTGTAGAAGAAAACCGGGGCGCCCTTAAAAAGCTGGAGGCATTGCTGGCTGAACATTTGCCATAGAGTTAAGCTTTCAAAATAAAAGTCACCGGTCCACTGTTACACAAAGAAACCTGCATATCAGCACCGAATTTACCCTGCCCAACCTTCTCATAACTTACTTTGATTTTATCCAAAAGCTGGTTAAAAAGCTGCTCACCTAAAGCCGGAGGAGCTGCAGGCCCAAAACTTGGGCGAGTACCTTTCTGCGTATCGGCTGCTAGCGTGAACTGAGGCACGAGCAAAATACCACCATTAATGTCGGTGACACTCA
This sequence comes from Gammaproteobacteria bacterium, assembly GCA_003646305.1. Classification (GTDB taxonomy): domain Bacteria; phylum Pseudomonadota; class Gammaproteobacteria; order Methylococcales; family UBA2780; genus UBA2780. Next base: position 5,550 of record QNFJ01000142.1, read on the forward strand.
GGTTCATCTTATCTTCTGCATCGGGGAAAATCCGGTAACTCAATAACCTTTCAGCCATCCGGCTGACCTGCTTCTCACTATCGCCCCTCTCAATCGCCACAAGCGCCAGAATCCCACGTTCAATCTTGCCAATCGACTCTCCGCCCACAATAACTTCTGCCGAAGCGACCCTCTGAATAACCGAAATCATTTGGAATCTCTGAAAAACACCATGAATGAAGCAAAAGCAGGCCTTAACCCTGGCGCACCCGGGAAACTTTCGAGCACATGGACTTTACATGGGTAACGGAGCATTTTGAGTCGATTTATAACGCTATAGTTGCGAGTGCAATAATCTTTTAGCGGTTCCATTA
>QNFJ01000143.1 GCA_003646305.1 Gammaproteobacteria bacterium
GCAAATCCGTTAAGCGGACTTTAAACAGTTCGTTTTGAGGCTGTAGCTCTATATTTCGCGGTTTCATTTGTGCCCTTTTCTGCAAGGTTTTTAATTCAGTGAATCAAAAGCGGGGAGAAAACCCATCTAGAGAAGCTATTTTAACAAATAATTTCAATGGGTTGTGAGTTATTCAGGGCCGACTACCTACCGAGATAGGCAATCGAATTAGTTTGCCACAAGCTTCTTTAGGAGAGCAGAGTCGTTTGCGCCAGTAACTAAATGTGGCGAGCTTTAGCCTTTGTTGTGAGCAGTAAGCCTTTTGACTAAGACCGCTCTCTGAACAATCTGCCAGCTGTTTTTTCCAGAAAAGAAGTTTGTCTGCTTTATTCATTTAAAGTCCTGTTTAGAAAGTAAGACAACCGGATGGCAGAGAGAATAAAGGCTGGCTAGGTGGGGTTTATGGAGCGCTTACTAACTTGCCTGTGGGTTTGTTCTTCATATAAGATGGATGTTTTCCCGTAAAGGGATATTGGCATCGTGTAGCGGTTAGCGGTAGGCGGCCACAAAAAAGCCCCAACACCGAAAAGATGCTGAAGCTATAAATTCCTACAGGTTTATTAAACCATTACAATTTATCAAAATTATTTAAATTGATAGACAACTTTAACCCAGAGATAGTCACCTTCGAGACGGTTTTTAGTATTAGTCTCGGGTAACCATTTAGCTTCAAATACCCAATTATCAGTGCCAACGGGGAGTATGTAGTTAACCACTGGTCCAACTCCCATGGTTCTTCCCTTGAAATCACGTCTGGCACCAGAACCGCTATCAGCACTTATTTGTTCAAAGTAAAAGGCATCGAGCCCCAAGCCTAGATAACCTTTTCCTAATGGAAATAGTTGTTGGATACTGGATTCAATATGAAATAGAGAGCCACTTTTGTAATCTGTTGCAGTATTTTCTGAATTGAAAGTAACCCCTGTGTAGACATTAAAGTTAAATCCTGTTTCTTCATTGCTATAAGCAGCCGAAAAATTTGGGTCTGCCGTCCAGTAATTTAGGCCCACATTAGCAATTTCTCCCTCTTTATACTCCCCTGATGGAGCATAGATGGAAAGTGAGGCCGAATATTTCCACGACTCTTCTTGCCATGCCATCATGACTGGAATCAACGTAATGTCACCAATGCCTTGAGCTTTATCATGAACATTATAATTATTTACATTTCCCTTTACATCCATCCAGACATAAGGTAAAAAAACACCTGCCGAGTAATATGCCCCCCACAACTTTTCATCAAAGGTGTACAGCGCACCAAGCGTCAAGACATCAAAATCAACATCTAAACCAAAAGATTTTAGCCCACCAATTGGTAGCCCATCTTTTTTAAAATCACCATCATAATGAGTATAGATAGACTCCGTCACCCAACCAGACTGGGTAGGAGCAAAATCAATGAGTGTTGCCACGGAGCCTGGGCTAACATGGCCTGTACCGCCTTCTTCCGCCAATACGGATGTAGTCGATACCATTGCACTGCACCCACAGGACAGTAAGAAGAGTAATTTGTGTGTGCTTATTTTCATTTGTAATTTCTTATACCTTATAATAAATGACAATATGTCCTTCATGGAGCATACTGTTTGGGCTAGTTATGAATTACCTAATAAAAAAGCCCCAACACCGAAAAGATGCTTAGGCTTTAAATTCTTACCGGTTTATTAGGCCATTACACTTGGATGTGTGCAAGAATTCTGGGAGGGAATCATTTCCGACTAAAAGTTAAAGTTTAGTCCTAAGGCTGGGCCACTAAATTCAAGATCATCAATGAATTTTGACTCTCCTTGATCATAATATAAGTGGCGATATGCTAATAATACATCACCCCATTTGTAGCTATAAGCAATAGCAGCTTGAGCCTGCCATGTTAAATTAGAATCACCAGTACCGACATCAAGATGGTAGGGGACATACCATTTATCTGTGAGGTTATAACGGCCTTGAACACCTATAATACCATCCCATAAATCGACAGACTTAGATAATTTTTTGCTAGGAAGCGTAGGGGGTAATGGTCCAGAAATTTCTACTTTAGCACTGGTATCCATATTGAGATACCGTATGCCCGCAATAAGATCCATTGTTACTTTTTCTGTCTGTAAGGTGTTGTAACCACCATAACTATTGACTATCCAAGCGGTCATATCTGTTTTTGCTCTAGCACTAGCTTGTCCGCCGCCAGGACCTGGAAAATCAATTGCATTATTCTCCGTGTTAGATAGATCTAGATAAATTAAATCTACGGTTACAGATAATTTATCTTTTCGAATTGCGTACACGCCCATTAAGACGCCTTCCAATGCATCAACAATATCACTGGGATCTACACTGGCTGTGTTACCACCACCAATATCATAATTTAATGTGCCGTCAATACTGGGCAACCAGCCATAAATAACAAACCGTTGCTGCCAGCCATCATTTGAATCGGTATCCTCAGCGTAGGAAGGTGTCGTTAAGCCTAGTGTTAAAACAATCAGTGTACTGAAAATAATTGCATTGGTAATCATTTTATACATATAGTAAATTCCTAATATTGGGTGGCTTACCACCACTATTCTCCAAACTGCGATAACGTATTATGTCATTTTAGTGCAAAGCTTGAAGCTTTGACGTATTAATAGTGCAATTAACGAATTGAGCCACTTAATTCGTTATTAAATGCTTTGATAACGTTGTCCCACTCACCTTCAGTCGTATTTTCTTTTATCAGCATATGCATGCTGTTTAATTTATTAAAACCATAGTCTCGCAACGTATTTATTTTTTCAGTTATTTTCTTTAATTCTGTTTTACTAGAATTTTGATTTATGAGGGTGCTATTTTCTTTCACATTAATCGATACTATTTGACTATTCAAATCCTTAAAGCTGCTTATCATCTCGTCTAAACCGTTTATTATTAACTGCTGTTTATTCATATCCGCCACATTCTTCTGAACAGATTTTCTGGTCTTATCGAAGCCTTTATCTTCTTCCGCTACATAGTCAGGATCTTTTTTCAGCGCTTTCTTTTTCTTTTTGTCAGCCTTTTTCTGTGCTTTCTCTTTGTGTTTATCAATAGACACTTCAGCTAGAGCCATAATTGCCACCCATTCATCTGGTTGAATCTTTTTAGTTATTGCAATTCGGTCAACAATCATTGTATTTTGAAACAATAGGCGATCGTTGTGCAGTTCAACATAAAAGTTATTTAACTCTTCCAAAGTAGTCGAGCGAGATGCATTTAGCTTTTTGTATCTTTTAAGCTGTTTTTTCCTGTCTTTATTAAATTGTTTAATCGATTGTTTGCTGATTTTTAGATCGGCTAAAATATCTTTTCTTCTTTCTTTATCGACAACATATTCCTTTACCCCCTTATCCAATTCACTCACAAAAAATGTTTCAATAACGCCACCACCAAATAATATGGTTAGAAAAAGTATAGTACCTACAATCATAATAAAAACCTTTGCTTTTCTCTGAAGTATACAACTAAGTATTTAGACTTCTTTTAATGGGAGGCTCATTTAACAAAGCCCTGTTAGGAAAGGGCTTTTTTATCATCGCCCGATATTTCTTATTTTCTGGAGATGCTGCAAATGGGTTGGGAATCTCTACATCTTCGGTCAACGGCCATTCACGGATCAGCTCGGGCATATGTCCCTTTGGATACCAGAGTTCTGGCGGTATCTCGTTGGCTTCGATCGTTTCGTTGATAATCTCGTAAGAAGAATTATACTGTAAGTTAAGTACGAGCAATATATCGAATTTCCGCAAGTATTATGCCTAGCTCAATAATAAGCGAAAAGGCGCATTAATATTGTCTCGCACCTAAAGACTATTCCTTATATTGTCAGTCATATGTCGCTCACTCAAGCGTCATCAAAATTTTCGGCGGGTAGTCCTCAAACGTTGCTTTATGTTTTTTCAGCGCACCTTGCAATTGCTTGGTGATAAGCGCGGTACGAATCCCGTATGGCCGCCGCTCTTTTGGATCAAGATATAGATTGAACACATAAAGGCCGGCGGTTTTATGCAATGTGGATCCATTAATATATCCGGGTATACCCTCACTTGCTGCTGGCGAAACTACATATAGATGTTGCTTGTACGGCCCCACTCTTATCGCTGAAAACTTATCAAGCATATAGTAATAAACGGCAGCACGATTGGATTCACCGCCGTCTGCCAGAAGAAAGGAGCTTTGATCAATCCCATCAATATAGCGATCGGTAGGCATCTTGGCCTGACCAATATTCACAAAGGTTGCGAAGAGATCAGCCAGATCAAACAAACCGTCCGATACTCGGTCAGCTTCAATCATGCCCGGCCACCAGGCAATGCCGGGCACACGCACCCCACCTTCCCATGTGGACATTTTGGCACCACGAAAAGGAGAATATCCCGAATCAGGCCAGGTATCTGTCTCTGGCCCATTATCTGAGGTAAAAAACACCAGTGTATTCTTATCCTGTCCAGTTTCTTTCAGGGCTTTCATAACCTGCCCTACAATGTAATCTACTTCCACCACGGCATCCTGGTAAACACCTTTGGCCTTGGAGCTGCCCTGGAAACCATCCGCAGGGTAATTGTCAAAATGTACCTTGCCGAAAGAGTGATAGAGAAACCAAGGCTTCTCTTGATTTTCCATCCGCTTAATCACATCGATACTGTTGTTCATAAGATCAATATCAACATTGGCGACTGCTGGAATATCCAATTCATAAAGCGCTTCATGCGGCTGATTGCGTCGTGCTTTAACCAATGTTTTTATAAAATTAGGGCTATTTTTGATCGTTTCTACAATCGTCTCATTATTTGACAACGATGCATTAATTCGCGGATCTCGCCATTCGGTATAATTTTTTGTGCTACCTAAAAAGCCATAATACTCATCAAACCCGTTGTATTGTGGTTGATTGCTGGGGCTTTCTCCCAAATGCCACTTACCACTGAGAGCCGTGTAATAACCAGCATCACTCAAGAGCGTGGCAATCGTTATCTCACCTTCCATGCCGCCTGTCTCGCCTATTTGCGGCGGCCTCAACAAGCCATGGCGAACCGGAAGCCTTCCTGTTAATAACGTTGCCCGTGTGGGTGTACATAAAGGCTGAGAGTAGGTCGAGGTTAATCTCAACCCTTCTTTGGCCAATCGATCAATATTGGGGGTCGCAGCTCCGACGGCTTCGCCGCCACCATAGACACCAGGATCACCCCAACCCATATCATCTACCAGAAAGACCAGAATATTGGGTTTCTTTTTTGATTTTTTCTCAAATGCCTTTAACTTATCCTGCGCTTCCTTTTGCTGTGCTTGATGGATAATTGCAGGCTCTAGGTTTTCAGCCTTCGCGACCGTTTCCGCTCCCACAGCTATGGGCACGATACTAATTAGAACAGCAAGCAAAAGACCCTTGTCAAAATTGTTATTCAGCAAGATTTTACATTTCATCGGTTTTCCTCTTCTAATGGCATACAACTTATCCAGCGTGCTATTAGCGGGATCATGAGTGAAACAGTCTATGTCAAGATGTCAGTTTTCAACAGAGCATCTCTAATATGTTAAAAAAACCCCATTCATCCCAGCGCAGGATGAATGGGGTTACAACACGCAAAACATCGCGTGAAATTACTGCTTATTGACTGACTAGTTACTCCAGTTAGCTTCGAACTTTTGATATTTCGAAGAACGTTTCATCACTGCTTCAACATCAAAAGGTACATCACCCTTTTTAAAACGAGGTTGAGAAGCTTTGATCGTTTCTGGACGAGCATTTGCAAGACCAGTAAACGGAAGTCCCATTGCTTCATCAGCATTAGGATATTTTTCAATCCAAATTTCGTGA
>QNFJ01000144.1 GCA_003646305.1 Gammaproteobacteria bacterium
CTAAATGGTTCAAATTCCAGAATATATAAACTGGGCTGGGATGATGGCTCACCATTTACCGTGATTGGGACCGATGGCGGACTGCTGGAAAGCGCCGTTACGCGTCGTTATATAACCCTTGCTCCGGCAGAGCGTGTTGAAATTTGGGTCGATTTCCGAGATAAAAAGATTGGCTCCATTCAAACCTTAAAAAGTCTTCCATTTCAGGGTATGCGGCATATGAGTGCGGAAAATGCCCTGCCTGAGGGGGGAGAGTTTTCTATCATGAGCGTAAAAGTGGCTACGGCAGAAGAGGGGGGGGACTCAAGCCAACTTCCCGAAACACTTTCTAAAATTGACCGGCTTGATTTGTCAAATGTAGCGAACCCAGAAATACCGTTATCGATCGCATTAAGAATGCGTCGTATGAACTGGTGGTTAAATGGTGAAGATTTCGAGATGCTTGAGGCAACGCCAAGCGAACGAGTGTCAGTTAATAGCCACCAGGTTATCCAGTTTGATAATGGCTTCCAGACACGGGGTGGGATGCGCCTTCCTCACCCGATGCACATGCATGGTCAGCAATTTCAGATTATTAAAAGAGAAATCCGCCGAAACTATCAAGGAACCTACGATTCATTGAGTGAGGGGTTTGTTGATAATGGATGGAAAGATACAGTACTTGTTATGCCGGGTGAGCGGGTCACAATGATTAAACCTTTCGAAGACTACAAAGGGCTCTTCCTTTATCACTGCCATAATCTTGAACATGAAGATATGGGTATGATGCGGAACTTTAATGTTGTTTAGGGGGCGATAATTTGAGAATACTGCACACCATGCTCCGAGTGAGTGATCTTGATCGATCACTCAAGTTTTATACTGAGCTATTGGGTATGAAACTACTTCGCCAAAAGGACTACCCAGAAGGGCGCTTTACGTTGGCATTTGTTGGCTACGGTGATGAGTCAGAACAGGCGGCTATTGAACTGACCTGGAATTGGGATGCTGATGTCTATGATTTGGGAACAGCGTATGGGCATATTGCGATTGCAGTAGATGATGTTTATAACGCGTGTGAAAACATTAAGCAGCTTGGTGGAAATATTGTTCGAGAAGCAGGGCCGATGAAAGGCAGTGCAACAGTGCTTGCGTTTGTAGAAGATCCTGACGGTTATAAAATTGAGCTATTAGCTTCTGATCGTTAATTTAAAGAACCGGGTAATCAAATGCCTCAAGCATTCTGATTAACCGGATAAGCGGTAGTCCAATCAATGCATTGGGATCATCTCCTTCAATCTTTTTGAATAGCACAATGCCCATTGCTTCAGATTTAAAACTTGCAGCACAATTGTAAGGTTCGTCGAGTTCTATATAGCGAGTTATTTGTGAATCGGTTAACTCGCGAAAGTAAACCGTACATCGGTCCATCTCAGTTACATATTGCCCTGTTGCGCTATCGAGCAGGCAAACAGAGGTAAAGAAATCAACTTGTTTACCGCTAGCCTCCTTTAAGTGTTCAAAGGCTTTTTCTGGAGTCCCTGGCTTGTGAAGTTGCTTCTCCCCAAGCATCGCTACCTGGTCAGAACCAATAATTAAATGATCCGGGAAATGCTCTATTAATGCATGTGATTTTAGAACAGCAAGGCGTTTGGCCAGATCAATTGGAGATTCCCCTGATAGAGCCGTTTCATCAATGTCTGGAGAGGCCGCAGAGAAGTTAAGATGTAGTTTTTTGAGCAAAGCCTGTCGGTAAGGTGAGCTTGAGGCCAGAACGAGCTGCTTAGAAATGCTTTTAATTGTAGACATGCTTTGACACGGTTTTAGATTTCAAAGTATCATTGTACAGATATGTCGAGCCATCTTCCTGAATATGTCGCCCCTTTATCTTTAGCTGAAAAAGGGTGCTTAATTAAGGGGGAGTACCCCTTGGCAAGTCTGGCACGACTTCAGGGAATGTTGGCGTGTTACGAGGGGAATGTACGCTTTGACCTCAATTTTGAGAGAAAAGGTAGAATGCGCGTGATCACGGGATCTGTTTTAGCTGATTTAGAGCTGGATTGCCAGGTCTGCATGGAAGCTATTGACCTGTCTGTGGATCGCAAAGTAAGCCTCTCGGTTGTTACCTCAATTGAGCAGGCAGAACGACTGCCTGAAGAGTATGAAGCGCTGTTACTTGAGAGCGTTGAAGAGACAGTTGTTTTAATGGACATTGTAGAAGATGAGTTGTTACTCGCGTTGCCAGATGTTGCAAAACACGGTGATTGTAGTAATGGCGAGAATATTAACGAAGAGGCGGAACGAGAGGAGAGTGTCAATCCTTTTTCCGTTTTGGCAAATTTAAAGAAAGACTGACTGACCTGGAGTTTAATCATGGCTGTACAACAAAACCGTAAAACACGTTCAAAACGCGGCATGCGTCGCTCACACGATGCACTGACTGGCAAAACACTCTCTATTGAGCCAACAACAGGCGAAACACATCTAAGACATCATGTAAGTGCTGATGGCTTCTACCGTGGACGCAAGGTTGTGGAAGATAAAGGCGAAGAATAATAGATCCTTTTTTCCAAATCTGGATTCAGATTTAAAGCAGGCCCTGTTGGTTTATGAACAGGGCCTTTATCTATTCTAGGGGCTTATGAGTACGTTCACGATCGCTATCGATGCTATGGGGGGTGATTACGGCCCATCAGTAACCGTTCCAGCCTCGTTAAATAGCTTAAAACAATTTCCTCATTTAAAACTCATTTTTGTGGGTGATGAAGCTAAAATTACGACCTCGCTAAAAGATTCCGGATGGAATCTGGAAAATGAGCGAGTCCAGATAAGACATGCCTCTCAATGTGTTGAGATGCATGAGTCACCCTCTAAAGCGCTTCGTAATAAAAAAGACTCGTCAATGCGCGTGGCAATCAACCTTGTTAAAGAAGGTGCTGCTGATGCGTGTGTCAGTGCAGGAAACACTGGTGCATTAATGGCAACAGCTCGGTTTGTTCTTAAACTGATCCCCGGTCTTGATCGACCGGCAATTATCTCCACGCTACCCTCCATGAAAGGGCATACCTACATGCTTGATCTTGGCGCAAATGTAGATAGTAAAGCTGAACACCTTTTCCATTTTGCATTAATGGGAAATGAGATGGTTAAGGCGGTAGAGCACATTAAAGAACCGAAGGTGGGTTTGCTCAATATCGGCGAAGAGGAGATGAAAGGTAACGAGCAGGTAAAAAAAGCGGCTCAGTTGCTAACCGATTCTGATCTTAACTATATTGGTTTTGTTGAAGGAACCGATATTTTTCTCGGTGATGTTGATATTGTTGTCGCAGATGGTTTTGTTGGTAATATTGCACTTAAAACCACTGAAGGGCTGGCTGAAATGATTGGAAGCCGCCTTAAAAGGAGTTTTACGAGTTCTCTTTACGGAAAAATAGTCGGGTTGCTGGCAAAGCCCGTGCTGAAAATATTTAAAGAAGAGATTGATCCCCGAGAATATAATGGTGCCAGCTTTTTAGGATTAAAGGGAATTGTGGTTAAAAGCCATGGCGGGGCGGATACTCTTGCTTTTCAAAATGCGGTGGAAATTGCGTACCTTGAAATTGAAGAGAATGTTGCCGAGAAAATAAATGCTGAAGTTGAGCGGCTTTTAAATAAAGCAGGCGTGAAATGAAAATATATTCTCGCATCATTGGAACTGGAGGATATCTTCCAGAACAGGTTCGAACTAACCATGATATCGCTGAAAAGATTGATACAAGCGATGAATGGATTAGAGAACGAACAGGTATAGAAGAGAGGCGGATTGCAGCCCCGGGTGAAACGGCTTCAAGCATGGCTGAACTTGCTTCGAGGCAAGCTATTGAGGCGGCTGGAATTGAGCCTGATTCCATTGATCTTGTGATTGTTGCAACCAGTTCACCCGATCGTATTTTTCCAAGTACCGCCTGCCTTTTACAAAATCGGCTGGGAACCGGTGGTTGTGCTGCCTTCGACGTTCAGGCGGCCTGCTCTGGATTTATTTATGCTTTTAGCATTGCGGATCAGTTCATTCGTGCCGGTAGCGCCAAAAGGGCACTTGTGGTCGGTAGCGAGGTCAATTCACGAATCATAGACTGGGAAGACAGGGGGACAGCGATCATTTTTGGTGATGGTTCCGGTGCTGTTTTGCTCGAGGCTAGCGAAGAACCTGGCGTACTCTCAACACACCTCAATTCTGATGGACAACACAGTGAGCTGTTGTATATCCCTAATCCAATTGGTGATCAGGCAAAACCGGGTGAAAAAGCCCACATGAAAATGTCGGGCAACGAAGTTTTTAAAGTCGCGGTTAATACTTTGGGTAAAATCGTCGATGAAACATTGGCTGCCAATGACATGGAGAAATCCGATATTGACTGGTTAGTGCCGCATCAGGCTAATATGCGAATAATCAAAGCGACAGCCAGAAAATTAAAAATGCCGATGGAACAGGTTATTGTGACGATTGAGAAGCAGGGCAACACTTCGGGAGCTTCTGTTCCTCTTGCCCTGAATGAGGCCATTCGCGATGGCCGGATTCAACGTGGGCAAACTGTCCTGCTAGAGGCTTTTGGTGGTGGTTTTGTGTGGGGTTCTGCACTTCTAAAGTATTAGATTAATAACATTAAAATAATATCGTACTGCTATGAATAAATTAATAAATTTATCCTTTGTGTTTCCAGGGCAAGGCTCTCAGTCGCTCGGAATGTTGTCCGATCTTGCAGCGAACCATCGCGAGATTCAGGAGACGTTTGAAGCGGCATCAACTGTCCTGGGCAAAGACCTGTGGAAGATGTCACAAGAGGGGCCAGCCGAGCTTTTAAATCAGACCATCAACACACAGCCATTAATGTTAACCGCTGGTGTTGCAACATGGCGTGTCTGGAGTAAATTAACCGATATTCGACCCAGCTGGATGGCTGGCCACAGTCTTGGTGAATACAGCGCACTTGTTTGTGCCAATTCAATTGTATTTGAAGATGCAGTCAAAATAGTTTCTGAGCGTGCTCGTTTTATGCAGGAGGCGGTCCCCGACGGAGTCGGTGCAATGGCTGCTATCTTAGGTCTGGAAAACCATCTTGTGGTTGCTGCCTGTAAAGAGGCTGCCGGTGACGAGGTCGTTTCAGCGGTAAACTTTAATGCTCCAGGCCAGGTTGTTATCGCGGGCCATGCGGCAGCCGTGGCTAGAGCGATTGATGTTGCGAAAGAAAAGGGGGCCAGGAAGGCTATCTTATTACCCGTGAGTGTTCCCTCGCATTGCTCTTTGATGAAGCCGGCTGCTGAAAGACTGGACGAACTCTTACAGACGATTGAAATTAAAACACCTGAAATAGCCATTTTGCATAATGCAGATGTTAATTGCCATGAGGCGCCAGAAGTCATTCGTAATGCACTAAAGAGTCAACTGTTTAACCCTGTTCGATGGACAGAGACAGTGCGCTTTATAAGTGATCAGGGATCTAATACTTTTGTAGAATGCGGCCCAGGAAAAGTCCTCAGCGGAATGAATAAGCGCATTGTGAAAGGTGTAACTGTTTTACCTTTGATTGATGAAACAACACTAAATAAAATATTGGAGGCACTGCAATGACAGAGTCAAAGAAAGTCGCACTTGTAACGGGTGCAACGCGAGGAATTGGGCGTGAAATTGCGCTTCAGCTGGCTGAGCAAGGTCACATAGTCATCGGGACCGCAACTTCTGAAAAGGGTGCCGAAAGCATTTCGGAAACGTTAAAACAGGCTGGAGCAGAAGGTTGCGGGCTTGTTCTCGATGTGAGTAATGGAGACTCCATTACGGAC
>QNFJ01000145.1 GCA_003646305.1 Gammaproteobacteria bacterium
AACTCATTTCTGGTCGCTTACTAAGCTGGGGTGATGAATTTGCTTAGGTGTTTGAATCATCAAGTATTTAACATACAGTTCTTGCCAGCTATCTACCCAGCAACACTGATGATCATAATTCGGAATCACGACCCATTGAGTAATAAGAGGCTTGTGCAGTTTCAGGAGATAGGATTGTAGTATTGCTGGTGAGACGATAAAGTCTTTTTCGCCCACTAAATGAGTTTGGGGTATGTCTTTTAACTTTACGGCGAAATCGGCAGGGTTAAGGGAGCCGGATAAGGGGGAAATACCTTGCTCTTTAACCCATGCATCAAGGTCGAGGTTTGCGGCTATAGTCACAAAATGTGTTACGTCATCCCGCTGTGCGCTCAATAGTGCTACCAGCACACCCCCGCCAGAATAGCCCGCAAGGATAATTTTCTCTGTACGGGCTAAAACTTTAGCCTGATCAAGCGCCTCATCGAGCGCATCAATGACTTCTTGCGAGTAACGGTGGCTTGTCCAATATTTAGGGTGGCAGCCTGTTCGTGTTTCGTGAGTAGTGAATTGGCACGGTCTTCCTAGAAAGAGAACCTTTGGCTCGGGAGTCTGAACGGCTAGACGCAGGGCGACGGGGTTCCAAGGCGTAGGGTCTGTTGACGGTGTCCATCGGTTTTTCCAAGCATGCCCGTCTCCACCAATATAGACGACCAGAGTATTCTCTTTGGAAGAGAAATCCCCATGGAATCCATGTAGTACAAAATCTCCAGAGCTAAATTTTATGCTTTGCCACTCTTTTTGAGATGCAATTTGATTGGCGTATCCACGCGGAGTGAAGCTGCAACCAATGAGAGCAGAAAAAAAAACAGATAAAAAAACCCAGCACAAGAAGTGCTGGGTTTGCTTCAATCGACTAAAGATAACGGGAATCAGAACTGCATGGCAATATTCGCGGACCAAGAATCGTTATCGATATTGTCGCGATCACTCACTAGAGTGTATGCCAATCCACCGCTAATGGGGCCATAGTTGTATACGTTTGCACCAATGCTATAGACCATGCCGCTATCATCATTTGGGCTGCCGACGACTTTGGTCAGTTTGGCGTCTTTTTCATAAGTAGCGCTAAAATAGGGCATCACATGCTCTGTGTAATATGCAGCAGTTGCATTAAACTGAAATTGACCGAGATAGCTATCGGAAGAGCTAACCCGGGTCGTATCACTTTCCGTAAAGCTATCAAGTTCACTTTTTGAATACAGATAACCTACCCGCCCGGTAAGGTTTACGCTATTAATCCAGTGAGTTGCATTAGCGTTTACGGACAAGAAATAACTATTACCATCTTGTGATCCACTCACGGCACTGTTATTTCGTTTCATGTCAGTTTCTGTCCAGGAGTAACCCGCGGAGCCATCTATACTGAATGTTTCATCAATCACGTAAGCGATATACGGCGCTATGGTGTAGCCATCCGTTTCAGACTTGCCATTATTAAAATCACTACGAACCTCCGTATCTTCAATAGTTAAGCTAACACCACCCAGTAAGCTCTCGTTGAATTGAGTGTCAAGGCCAAATGAATAGGTGTCTACATCACTATCGTAAGACAGTCCGGGTGTATCATCATCGGCATTACCGGACGTGAAACTCGCCCAACCCGAAAGGCCATTCGTGGCATCCCCAGCAGACATACCATTTGCTGGTGCTAAACTCATAGAGCCGACGTTCCCAGAAGATGCTGACGTGGCACGCCATTGATCGATACGCAACCTGATTGGTGCAAGAAGTCGACGTGACACAGCACGATTCAGTGTCGACTGTGTAACTTGTGTCACAGGACTATTGTGATATCCACCATGATTTGGGGACGCAAATGCAACCCCGCCCACGAGGCTAATTGCAGCAGCAGGAACCATAATTACAGTGTTTATTAAACGTGTCGATACTTTCATACTAGATACTCCTCAAGTGAAACAAATAACCCAAAATGTTGTAATAACGATAATAACAACAATAATATTGTTGTTATTGATACAAGTCAATAATGGGGATTTTTAGTCTGTTAACCTCCACCTATGGGTATTGCGGGTTTGATCCGCGTGGTGCGCTGCCATATCTCTTCAGCCACCTTCCATCGGGTCGCTGTATGAAAGTAACCTACCAAGAAACAGGGGGAGAGGTTTTGTCTTCATTGTACGAATATTTACTTAGCCGCATTACGGAAAGAGTTGTCTGTGCACCGTAGGCAAGCAATTAAAATGTTAGGAATGGGTGTTGTTGCAGGTGCCTGCCCTCGAGTTCTCATGGGCAATGCTATTTACGAGCGGCCCGAAAAAGGCTCGGCTATCTATCTGATCCCTGGTTATCATCCAGGCTATGCGATGCTCGGAGGGCATACACTTGACCTCCATCCCGATTTTTTACGTGGAATATTGCCCGGATATCAGGGGCCGCGAACAATGGTTACCCGCATCAAAGAGGCTGACCAGTCGATAAAGCGTGCTGTTTTCCCCCTGAGCGGGCATCATATTTCTATCGACCATAAGCGGCAACAAGCCTTCTTCAGCAGCATAGATGGGGAAACCATGGTTTTATTTGATGTGGATAACCTGGAACTTTTGGCGTTAGTCGGTCCGCATCAAACGGGTTACGTCGGTGGTGGACATGCTGTTTATCTGCCGGATGACAAATATATTGTCACCACCGAAAGGCGGCATTACTTGCCATACTCGGGAAACCCAAAGCAGCATTACGGGTGCATTACAGTACGTGATGCAAAAACGCTGAATGTACTTGAGGCCTATTCTTGCGGAGGCATTAACCCTCACGATATAGCGCTGATGGCAGATGGCCGCCATGTAGCCGTCTCCAACTATGGCAGCACTGATTGGCCTGTGGCTGGAAAGATACTTCCGCACGTAGTCGAACCTAGCCTAACGATAATTGATCTTGAAAGCGGCAAAGTGGTTCGAAAGATTATCGGATCAAATCGGAACAATGAAATACGCCATGTAGCCGCGCACAATATGGATCGAATTTTCGCGATCCAGACCCGGATGGTTGAGAGCTCAGAAAGCCGAGCATTGTTGAGCCAGGGGAAAGAGGTGATTGATGTTGATCTCGCAAGTCCGGAGGGCATTTTTTATGCCCCAGCGCCACTCCTTGGATTAAGTACTACCAGCGGAAATCCTTTAATCAAAGAAATTTTCCCCAAAAACAATCTCTTATTCCGGCAGGGTCAGACGATCATCTATGACCCAGTGTATGACGAAGCAATTGTAACTTTTGCATCAGGAAATATTATTGCTGTGATTGATGGCAAGAGTCAGCGCATAATAAAAATTATCCGTACAGATCATATGGGACTTCATCATCCGCGTGGTGTTGCCTTACATCCAGATGGTATTCATTACGCTGTATCTGGATCCTGGCGGGATATTTATCTGTTCAAGCGAGGCGTTCACGAGCTCAACCGAGATCGCTGCCTGTATACAACCTTTTATGATCACAGCCACCTGAGTATTTTGTGATAATCATAGGAACAGTTATATGAAAGAAAGAGAGCATGAGTTATGAAAAAACATCTGACTTTAGGGGTAGTAATTCAGCGGCTTGCTGGAATAGCGATCATTGGAATCTTCTGTCTAGAGCTAACGGCGCATGATTCTTTCGCGCATTGGAGGCCACATACTACACCTGCACCCAGGCCAAGTAGCAGTCCTCGCCCACCCTCTCGTGTTGTGAAGCCTGTAAGTATGCAACAACTTCAGCAGCGTTTTCAGCAAATGGGAATCAAACCAACAGCTCAACAATTAGAAAAACTGAGAGGACTTGATGATCGAGTGCTGGGAATAATAGACAGGATTTTTGGTAATTTTGGTAGTTTTACTCCTGAGCAGCGAGATGTGGCTCAGGGTTGGCTTAATAATACTCTTGACTTATCAGGCCAAATTCAGGGGGCGCTGGATAACGCAGAATTTCATAATAACCATGCCTGGGTTGTTGATAATCTCGGTTTGGCTGTTTCTATTACTAAGGGTGGTATTTTAGTTATTGCTCTTGCAACTAATCCAGCTGCAATACCTGTGTTAATTGCCATTGAGGGTGCAGGCACTAAAGTAGAACATGTGGGGACATTTGCTGGGGAAGTTACTGCTGCATTACAAGATGGTTGGAACGAGAAAAATGTAATTCGTGGTTTAAAAAACGGAGCTGTTGAAGTGTCTATCAGGTTAGCAGGCGGTAAAGTAGCCAATATTATTTTCCCTCCAGGTGCGCTCGGACGTAATATGAGAAAAGGGGCGCTTAAAGCGGCTATAAGAGCATGGGGCAAGCAGGAAGGTACAAAAGTGCTTATTGGTGAAATTCGTTCTGCCGCCCAAGATCTTTACAATAGTGATGAGCCTTTTAAACCCCCACAGAGTACAACAAGGACTTTTACACTACCTCAAAATATTCCTGTGCAAACATCAGTGACGGAGTTTAATATATCCCCAGAGCAACTTGAGGAGATGAGGCAGAGGAGAGAGAGCAGGACTCAGACTCAACCATCACCCCCAAGTCAGCCAGCCAATGGCAATGATCCAGTTGCTCAGTTTATTGGTAGCCATTTGAACGAGCAGGCTATGAAAAAATCCATTAAGGGTTATTTGGACACGGGAGTATTTGTTCCTCCCCTGCCAGCTCCAAGCGCTCAATCCGTGAAAGGAAATAGTACTACCGCACCTGAGACTTTTGATAACTTATTTGTCTCACCCAGGCCGCAAGTGAGAGGTGCGCACCCATGAACGCTCCATTATATTGGATGGTTTTAACAACAGGTCACTATTTCCCGTGGGTGTATACACTATGAATAGTTATTTTAGAAGAGTGGTATTAATTCTTCATTCAGCGTTAGTCCTGCTGATGCTGTCTGGTTGTTCGACTTCACCTGTTTCAAAAGGCAGCCCAGGGGCCACCTCAAACATGGACCAGAAGTTAGTCACACTAAGAAATATTCCAAGAGAAGGTCCGAAACTGGCCTCACTCTCTCCCGAAACCAACTGGGTTATAGGGGCTATAGTCACTAGCATGAGGGGTAAATCTCTATCAAAAGATACAAACAAACACATTGAATTAGCTGATGGGCTTGCCAAAAGCATCAGAGAGAAATACTTCCGTTATGAGGGATTCACGCTAACCAGCACAGCCATTAGTGAATATCATTATTTAGAAGCAGACTCTAATTTTCGCTGGTTGTCAGTATTTCTTCGTTTTTATGATGACTATGGTCGATCTGTAACAACGGTTGTCAGGGCTGAGTATAGATTGGTGGAGGGAAAGATTATTGTAGAATCTGCCATTATTATGCCACTGTCTAGTCATAATCCACGAGTGAAACTCTATTATGTGCCAGTCGACAAGCTCTCAGATCAGCGATTCACAAAGAACAGCAGTTATAAAGAAATATTGTGGTTTGTGCAGGAAAAAGCTGTGGCAATTAATATACCAGAGCAAGTTCCTCATAAGCGTCAGAATTATTGGATCTTTGCATTTGTAACGGATAGGCTGGCTAAAGACGCAAAAATTGAACTGCGGGCCAGTAAGAGTCAAAAAGGGCTAAAAGGTGATAATACCAAAGCAAAAACGCTCAACTTCGATAACTGGTTTATCACTAGAGCAAGAGGAGAGTTTGCCTTTGGTCAAGTGGATAGAGTCTTTTATAAAGTTGTTTATAGTTCTGATAGTGATGTTTCAGCGGAAAAGAAAAAGCTTCAGATAATTGGTGTCTTTTCTACTCAGTAGTCAGATGCTTGGCATAGA